>JALEGO010000382.1 GCA_022763165.1 Flavobacteriales bacterium | reverse complement strand
CATATCGACAATTTGACTTGATCCATTTTCGATGCCAATAGTAAGGTTTGTGCCAATAAGTGTAGAGCCTGTAATATTCTGATCATCAGTACCAGTGCCATCCCCTGTAGCTTCAATTGTTATTTCACCATTGGTAGTATTTTCAGTTAGTTGAATATTAGATCCTTCAATGAGCGTAATATTGTTGCCGTTTTCCATTTCAATAACTGAAGTGGTTGGGGTTCCAGCTCCAACAGAAAGGTTTTGATCATCAGTGCCTGAAGGTATCGTCTGCCATGTTCCATCTCCTCTTAAATACTGAGAAGTTGTTCCAACAGAAGTAGGCAAATCGTAAGCACCGTTGACATTTAGTTGATCTACATGTGCTGTTCCCGCCACATCCAATTTATACGTTGAACTCGTAGTTCCCAGCCAGAGATTTCCAGAGAGGTAATTTTCATTTTCACCTGTAATATATATTCCCCACTCATTTGTGTGTATACCTTCCATACTACCATAGAAACAGTACGCGTTTCCAGAAGTTCCGCTGTTTCTGTCCATTCTAGAATAGAAACCATAGCTGTTGTTATTGCTTCCAGTATTGTCTTTTCTAATCCAACTGTATGATCCATAGACATTGTTAATATTGCCCGAAGAATTGTTTCTTAAGTAGTTGTAATTTCCATATACATTTGATTGAGTACCAGTTGAAGTATTGGTGTAATTTGTGATATATCCTCGAGCATTATTAGAATTAGTAGAGCCACCGGTATTAATCTGTAGCTCGTGACCATAAAGGTTAAAGTTACCGGAACTATTGGTGACATTATTCGCATCCATATCGAAAAGAGCAGCTCTATGCACCCTATTTGTGGATAGAATTCCACTACTGTTATAGTCTATCATTAAGGCTTCTTGATTCGTGACATTTTGGGCATCTTTCTGAATCCTAAATTCCCCTGAGCCGGTTAAGTCATTAATCAAATTATTTCCACCGTAGGTAACCACAGTTGCTCCAGACAGTGAACCACTCCCTGAATATAAACTAGGAACCGATCGCCATGTTCCATCACCTCTTAGAAATTCTGTGCTACTTCCGGCAACAGATGGTAAATTATATGCTCCATTGATGTCTAATAAGTCACAATGAAGTGTCCCTGAAACATCAAGCAAATACGCTGGAGATGTACTTCCAATCCCAATATTTCCATTGCCAAGGATACTGAAACGTTCAAGTCCATTGGTGAATAGGCCTATTGGTGCATTTTCGTTTTGAATCAGATTAAGTTTAAGGCCATCAACAAGAAAATCGGCTCCATCATTTGACCCATTCCCGGAAGTGGGATTAGATACTTTTATGCCTTCATTACTTGCACCATGAATATGCAACATTTGATTTGGCGTAAAACTTCCTGCGCTGATACCTACATTTTGAGCATTAAATTTGAGCACTAAGAAAACACTCAAAATAGTCACATAATTTTTCAACATTCACATTAAATTTAGAGTAAAGTTCAAATGAGGATTGTCGTAAATTGATGTATCTGGAAGAGATGATGAAAATATCGGTAACCTTGTCTAATACTGAAAGAGAACAGCATGTATTATAAGTACATTATTTGTTGATTATTTGTATATCTCCGTATTCTTTTTAATTTATTTGACAATTTTGAGATTTTTTTGATGAGGTGTGGGTTGATCATTAGTCTGGTTATTTCAATAGTCACTGGGATATATTCTCAGTCAACATTCGAGCAGTTAATGGTATTAGGGGATAAAGACTTTTGTAAATTCAAAGTCAATCTTAGCGATGCTAATAATCATTTGAAACCAGATGAATTTCGAACCCTTATGGCCATTCAGGCGAATAGAGAAGGTCGTCTTTTTGATGCGAAAATGCATTTTGATTCGGTTTCTCTCCCATTTATCACTCAACGTCCGGAGCTTCTTTTTGACTATTTTTTTTGTAATGTTTCTATCAAAAGAAACAAGGAGGAGTTATTACAGACTTTTGAAAGACTAAGAAGAAACAATGAATCAGGCGAGTCAAAGAAAATATTAGATATTTATTGGCATGTGCTTGTTCAGGAAAATGCACAACGCTATGTAGCTGCTTTTTATAGGAAGCTTTTGGATAATACACGTGAGTTTGCGATTAACCTTTTAGGCTATTCTTCTATTATTTCGAAGAAGCTAGATAACACAAGCCTACAAGACAGTATTTTCTCTACTTTTTTTCTCTTGAATGATGAAGCATCAAATGAATATCTTCAAATACACAACTTGATTGCAAAGTCACGAATAGTAAGGTTGAAGGGAAATTATGAGGAAGCAATGAAATACTGTGCTAAAGCCTCTGAGATATCCAAAAACAATTGTTACAATTACTACCACGACATGGCAAGGCAAGAAATTGCGACTATTCAATTAATGCGGAGGGAATTCTCCGAGGCCTTAGCCCTATTTTTAGAGGTAGTTGAGAACCATAAAAAGCGTGGATCAGATGTTCCAGAAACCATTTATTTTGAGCTGGGCAAATGTTACCATGAATTAGGATTTTATAAAGAATCAATTCAACAATCTCAATTATATCATGCGGCAAGAGTTAATCGAATGGGCTTTCAAAATTCCTTGGTTCTCAATTTGGGTTATATGATATCAAGTGCCATTAATCTGGGTGACACCTCTTTGGCAAAATCATATTTAAGGGAATCTTTGGTTTTATTAGATGATGAAGCATTGAAGGAGGAGATTTTTGTAGAGCACTGTTTGCTTTTGATGAATCGCTTTTCTGAAATAAAAGATTACAAGACTTCCTACACGATTTCAAAAAAGCTAATTGATACTTATAAAGTGAAACCTAGACAGACGAAAAAACAACAATATATTGCTCAAGAGGATACTCCAAGTAACGGTTCTACCGTATTTCTAGTTTTAATTTTATCACTCTTTCTTATAATAGTTATTCTTATAGTACAATTAAGAAGAATTCGGCCAAAAACAGAAAAGCCTGAACCTGTGCAAAATTATGATCTGAATTTAGAGCAGTTTGAAGATCTTATTAATTCAAAAAACTGGTTTGCAATTTATGAATACATGGAACGAAAATTCCCTGAATTCTCAAGTAAAATTCTTTCCGGAGGCATCTTAACGGAATCCGACCGTCAGTTTTGCGCGCTAATTAAACTTAACTTTTCGAATTTTGAAATCTCCAACTACATGGGCATAAGCAATCAAAGCGTTAGAAGTGCAAAATTCAGGATAAAGAAAAAACTAGACATTCCGACAAATCAAAAATTGGATACTTTTTTAAAGGAAATTTCAGAATAGGTTTACTGCCCAGCGGGTCCTGGTATTTGCTCCAAATCAATACAAGGAAAAATTGTTTCATGTACTTTTTTCCTTAAGTACTTATTGCCTATAATTTGATTTTGCCTAATCGCCTCTTCATATTCAAATTCGTGAAATTCAAATTCTCTTATCATTTCTGATTTTATTTCATTGGAATTATTGGCATTGATCGTTTTTCGGATTTTGGAGGCTTTCGTTTTCTCAAGTTTCACTGAAACAGGTCCTGCAGGTATGCGCTTCCCAAAATGCCAATAGGGTTGGGCACCTTTATATCCAACAACACACCATTGATAATCGATTAACTCGTTCAAGTTTTCCTTAAACCAGTCGGCAGAATCTTTCATTCTTTGGAAGGACTTCAATTGTTGAGGGAGTAAATAGGCATAGACGCGGTCATATTCTGCCTTGTCTTTTACAAGAACTTCAAACTTGCTATAATTCACAGTTGCTTCTTTGCCTGATTCTTCATCTACAATGTGGATGGTTTCTCTTTTGCGTGTTTGTTCCTCAACGATGCGATCTATGTTTTTCCAGCCTGGATCAGCAATGGTCACCCTGTAAACGTCTTCTGGGATTGTGCCATTCTTTTCGATACCCAATTGCTCACAAACTGATTTTAGATTCATTTCATATTCTTTTCTAAAGTTGGAGTCTTCCCTGTTCATTTCAGCCATCATCTGGCTTGTTTTTTTGCGTTTTGCTTGTTGATCGAGTTGGGCCATTTCTTTGTAATGTTCGGCTGCTGTCTGATCTACAGCTTGCTGGAATGCCATTTGCCTTTTTGCATACAAAGCATTTAGTTTTTTAAGTGCCCGATCTTTGATGTTTATAGTGCCTTGTTGCTTATCTGCAAAATCTTTAAACACTGGATATAATTCATGATTTAGGCCAAGATATTGCATCACTTTCTTATCGATTTCATACATGTTCTGATCTACACAGTCCACATACATATCTAGAACATTTCCATCGCAACTTTTGTGGATATAAGGAAGGCGATTTTGGAATTCTTGAGTGGCTAAGAGCGTATTGTTGTATCGCTTATCCCAGATGCTTTTGATTTTGATAGGGTTGATGCCTTGGGGTTGGTTTTCACAAACAAAAAATTCTATATTATTAAATTCTTCACCTAAGTCGTTTACAGATTCAGGAAGTACTTCCAAGTTCATTGACAGAAACCCTAGGGGACAAACCTGTTCTGACGCAATCACTGGTATTAGGACACTTTGTTTTAGAATAAAACTGTCTCGAAAAACAAGTATTTCATCAATACTGTGTGAACCCGAAACGTTAAATGATGCTTTTTCATAGTTTTGACTTAGGACAGTTGCTCTTGACACACTAGAATAATTTGACTCAGCAAAAGGAGATTCTGTTTGAGAATAGCTTGGGTTGAACGTATAAAAACCATAAAACCCTAGGTTTTGTCTCGAATTTCGGTTGCGCCACTGCCAGGTTCTAGCGAAATCTGAGTTATCTTGATCATTTGCAAAAACCAGTTTAAAACCTTTTTTAATCTTGACTTTCATTTCTAACTCCGCCCTTTGATAGTAGGACACGGGTTTGCCTGCATACCTTTTATTTAGGTTTTTTAATGGTTCTAGACCTTTGGTAATAAACTTAAGTTCAAAATCGCCTCCTTTAATTTCGGATAGTGTTCTATTGTTATAGTGATTGCACATCGCGTTTAGTTCAATGGAACAATTTGAAGTTTCAGCAGCGTCTTCAGTGGCGACTGTTGTATCTGCCAAAAGTTCATCCAATGATGCTTCGGCATCATCTTCAAAGTACATTTGCATATCGCCATGATTATCACCAAAAAGGGAGGCATAAGAATAGTATAAACTGTCTGTATATCTTTTGTCTTTTGCATCTTTTCCCAAGCTGTGAACAGTGTCCAAATAATTAGGAGGATATAGGTCCATTTTCAAGATGTCTAGGGGGTGCAATGGATTGATAATGGGTTGAGGGTTTTGCCAATCTATGCTGCCGTCTGCCTGCCTAACTCCTTCAAAGAGTTGCATATCTTCCTTTGCATCTTTTGTTGGCACGTCAGCCATGATCTTTTGATCAGGATTGAAATATAACTGTTGACCATTTTTTGTGGCGTTCAAATAGAACATACCGCCAGTTTCTAACAGATTAGAACCACTTTTGGTTGAAAGTCCGGCTTTTAAAATGTCTTCGGGATTTAAGGCCTCTTTGTATTCAATGTCAAAGGGTCCTTCAACTACCTTACCATTTGCATCTAGAAAGGCGTTCTCTGGAATTGAAATGACCACGCCTTCTTTTGAGTACAAGAGTGTATCTTGATTTTGGATATTAAATTTTTGAGCTTTCAGAAACCGATCTGCATCCGACCATATTTTTTCTCCACTTTCGTTGAGCTCAGGCAAAATGTTTTCAGTGAATCCCTTGTTGTTGAAATAATAAAACGCGGTCGCCGCTGCTAATATGACTGCTGTTCCTAAGAGTAGTGTTTTAAGTGTCTTCATGGCTTGATATGTTTTTTTTGCTTTTTTGACTTTTGATCTGATTTGATGTCTTTTCAATCCTTTCATGAGTGCTTTTTGTTGTTCAAATAGCTCCCTAAGTTTGGGTTCATTTTCTAAGCGGGTTTCAAATGTTTTTCGATCCGTTTCATTCATCTCATTCGTGAGATACTGATCTATGATTTCCATCAACTCTAATTCCTTTCTCATGACTACACGTTTTGTGGATTAGATAATTCTTGATAATATGCTCGGGCCTTTTCTAGACAGCGGTACTTTTGGGTTTTGGCTACGTCAGCCGTTTTAAATGACATGATTTTAAGAATATCAGTCATACTCTTGGCTTCCAGATAGAATAATTGAAGGATTTTTTGACACTGCTCTTTAAGTTTGGCTATTGCAGCC
This sequence comes from Flavobacteriales bacterium, assembly GCA_022763165.1. Classification (GTDB taxonomy): domain Bacteria; phylum Bacteroidota; class Bacteroidia; order Flavobacteriales_G; family JALEGO01; genus JALEGO01. Next base: position 893 of record JALEGO010000382.1, on the reverse strand, counting down.
TCTGCCATACGGCTTTTAGTCTCTTCCTCCCAATAATCACTGAGTTCTTGTTCTGATTCTTCTAGCTCTGAATCTGCAAAGCTGATTCCCTTTTTTCTTTGTTGATTTTTCCACAGAAATCTGGAAATGCTATATAGATAGGAGTCGATACTTGCTGTTAAATTAAAATCGGGGTTTTGGCATTTTTCGTAAAATACAATTAAGGCTTCTTGATAGATATCTTGAGCATCCTCCTTTGAACCTCCTTTGCTTTTGATCAGTTTCGTCACAACACGCTCATATTTATAAAGCCGTGTAAAGGCCTTGGATTCTTGATGGTTGCGGATCAGTTTTACAATGTCTTGATCTTTCATTTTTGAGACTTATATCTCGTTAGTGTGTAAAACTGAAAAAGGTAAACAAAGATTTTTTAAAAAGATGGGAAGAAGACAGAGTAACTCGATACAATAACCAGATATTCAAACGAATAAGAGATTTATTTTTCAATTATCTGTTGAGTATGTTCGAAAATAGCTTATCACTCCCATAAACTTGCTTTAGCCAAGTCATTTTTTGGGTGAGTTTTGGCCCAATTTGAGCTTTGCATGTTTCAAGAAGTATGTCGGCTTCTGAGCCATAGACAAATTTAGCATCAAAAGACTGCTCCATCAAGTTGATGTATTGCTTGAAATTCTCCTGTTCTGAAGAATCTATCGGTGAAGTATATAAATGCCAGCCACCGATGTCACCATGAGAGTACCAATAGATCTTTCCCTGGTTGTATTCGAACTTGCATTCACTTGTGAGCGTATATGTTCTATGCAAGGCTCCATATTGAATTGGAATTCCCATCCTATCAGCTCCGTTTGCATATTGATAGTAGTCAATCTCTCTCCCTTGTACATCAAACTTGT
>JALEGO010000381.1 GCA_022763165.1 Flavobacteriales bacterium | reverse complement strand
CCAAAAAGATAGGCTTCCCCTTCAATAACCGCTACTCCAGCACCAGAGACTATCTCTACAGAGTTATAAGAAGGTAATGTTGGAGACTCATAAGCTCCAACCCCGCCCTGTAATGACCCACTTAAAGTCTGTTCTTCAAAATTAGATTCAGCAGAATTCCATAGATATAGATTGTCAAAATCCATCCAAGCAGACTGACTTCCAAAAGTATAAACACCCCCATAAAGAACAATTTGTCCTTCTATTTCGAAAAGCGCCGCTTCAATAACAGGGTAGGGACTGCCTACTGGCCCTCCACCATCTGCGTTTGGAGTGCCTTCCTCAATAGTCCATGTAGCTCCATCAAAGGACCAAAAATCACCCCGAGAACCTGTTAAATTTGGAGCAACATCATTATCAGTACCACCAAATAAGTAAAACTTCCCATCGCTGGAAAACAAACCTGCGGCCGATCTCCGGGCGGAAGGCTGAGTAGTGCTTCCTGCATCATTAAGGCTACTTGAGCCTGAAACCCATATCCATGAAGTTCCATCATATTTCATGGTACTATTGTAATTGTCATGTAGCTGATCATATGCATCTATTCCCCCACCAAAAACCCAGATATCATTTGAATTATCCACCCACATATTGGCTTCGATGCGTTGACCCGGACTATTACCGCTACTCGAACCAAGGGTGCTATAAGTAGCACTTTGATCTTTTAAATCCGAACCAGCAATCCAGGTCCACTCCTCAGTAGAGGGGTCATACTCCCATAAATCTGATAATGCGCCAACTCCATCGGAAGCGACACCATATCCTCCATACATATATAAAGTCCCTCCTGAACCGGTGGCATAGGCCGCCCCTACCCGGGCACCAGGGTAATTAGCGGAGGAGGAAACATTTTGAGTACCATAGCTTGGTGCCGAGTAATTCCAAGTAAGTGATATATCGTTATAAGAAGCATTGCTTAAACTTCCATCAAGAAACTCCCAACCCTCTGATTTCGTCCATTTCCAAAGCTTATTGGAAATTCCGGGAGTTGAACCAGAAAAGCTGCCATTCACCTCGCCTCCAAACAAGTAAATCTCTCCTCCACTAGACCACATACAAGCATTTGCTAATGACTCAGGGTGAGGGTTAGAATTTAAACCTTGTATACCATAAACCCCCGCTTCATTAGAACTGAGACCCCCAGAAATATGGGCCACATCCAATTGCTGGGCCCTTGTAAGAAAAGTGGTTGTTGCGAAAACTAAAAGAAGAGTAATTTTTTTCATATTGAGGGGATCATTTGATTTTTCATTATTTGTTCTTGGCTTTAGACCAAGTCAATATGATTTATCAAAAATTGGTGAAGACCTTGCGGCTTAAGACTAATTGAAACTTGTTAAAACTAAAACCAAGCCTAAAATGTCCTTCACCTTTTTTTGATTTATCTCACAGGACAAATTTCAGATTTAGGCCCTCCTTCAGTTGTAGCTAAAGTTTACAATCTTGTAGAACTTTAAAGTCTTAGTTGAGATAATGTAGAATCAAAATGACGCACTTTCCATTGTTCGACTAAACTGAGGATTATGAGGCTGCTTTTATAAGCTGAAACGGGGGTCTGGATAATCTAAGCCTTACATGCAGGAAGCATTACGATCTCAAAAGTGCTATCAACCCAAGCTTTAGAATAAAACGCCTAAATCTCAAAATCCAACATTTAGATAATTTATCACAAGTAAAAATGGTGCTTGGCTGTTTATAGCTTACAATGCTCAATTTAAACGAAGCCCTAAAAGAAAAAAAGCCGATCCAATTAGATCGACTTTAATCAAATGCAAAAGCATTTTGGCATTGGGAAGTCTTAATACTTTCCTTATTCTATTCCGTCTCCGCACTTGGCATGGTCTGACTAAAGTTTAATATCTGTTTCCAGCCAATCTTTCTATCAACTCAGAATACGCCCATTTTAGACAATAAACTTTTGATTTCCCACCCGAAATCACATACACAAATGGCAGCAACCTTAATGGTTTAGTCCTTACAGTGCTAATCCCACCAAGACACTTTGCACCAAAGCCATTATAATGGTATAATTCACCATTCTGCTCTACCAATGAAGCATGACTAGACTGGTATATTGTTTTCCATAAGGCAAGCAATGTTAAAACTGAATAAACCGAAACTATCAAATATAATGCCCATTCAAACTGAATTGCCAAAACAAACAAGACTCCAACAAAAACACTACTCAAAATAAAATTTATCATGAGTGATAACATCAATCCTGAATTACTTTTATATAAAAACATAAACTTAACTTTAATTTGATTTTTCTTTAATTTTCTTTACCGCACCTAAACCGATAGCCCCAATAACCAATACCTCGGTAAAACCAATTGGTGTTGGAGTACCTCCTGGACCTCCACCAGAGGGCTGGGCCATGCACCACATACTCAAAATCAAAAACGAAAGTGTAAATATCAACCTCATCACCTATTATTTTTATTTATAAATTCATTGCCTTTTCGGCACGAAAAAAGTCCTTAACAGCTTCATTAATTTGAAGTAACCATTTTCTAAAATTCTTATTCACAAACTTCCAGCCCTCCAAACCAAGCTCTTCCTCCACTTTGGTTAATAGTTCATAATCCGAGCTAACCACCAATACTTTTGAACAACCTGATTGCTTTACCTTTGAAAGAAAATCCCAACTTGTGCCTTCATCCATATGTAGATCACTAATCACAATTTCTGGCTGCAACTCATTAAACATTTCTTCCGCTTGGTACTGATCGCTTGCCAAGTGAGTTTGACTATCATATACCTTTAGAGCCGCTTGAATAATTGATAGAATAAACTTGTTATCCTCTAGTATTAAAATCTTCACAATGCTTATTTTTTTGATTAAGACAAATGTCATTTATCGCAAATTGAAAGCTTGTGGTCTCTGTTTAAATCTATGTAGAACTAAATACGACAACCCGCTATTAAGTACTACAAGCGTTCTACTTGAGTAGTAAAAGTTCTACAACCATGTTTAACTCAGACTAAGAATCATTTACCCATTAAAGTCTTTCTTGCAAAAAATTTCATATGGAAACAAGTATGTTACTGGTGGACGACCATCCAGTAGTTCAAATGGGAATGAAATCATTCATTGAACGCAATGAACTCTTTGATAGAGTGATTATAGCAGGCACAGGAGCTGAAACCATTTCAGCCATTGAAAAACAAAAAGAAGTTGAAGAGACTTTCAGCTTAGCGATTATGGACATCAATTTGCCAGACTACGAGATTATATCTTTGGTTAAAAGGGTTAGGAAGATGATTCCTGATACGCCAATTTTAATGTT
>JALEGO010000380.1 GCA_022763165.1 Flavobacteriales bacterium | reverse complement strand
ATGGGATTACTACTCATTGGTTGGGGTGTAAAACAAACCGGAGGCTTTGGAATCGTTTTAGATCAAAGTAAACAGCTTGAGAAACCAGTGGCTACCTATAACAATTCAGGTTCAGGAATTGCATTTGAGCAAGGTGGAACGGTAACACTCAATTTGATTAAGGATTTGGAAGGTAGAGTGAAAGCAACCGAATTTCAATATTTCAAGGATGAAGAAGGCTCGGGATGGAAGAATATTTTTACTCCAAATATTAAGTTTGGAGATAGAATAATCACACCCCCAGATTTAGACGAAATCCAAATTGGACTTCCAAAGGATTTTTCGCCATCAGATCATAAGATTCAATTCAGGAATGAACAAGTTACATCTTCCTTAGTAGAACTAAAACCTGCTGTTGACCAACTTAAGACTTTTAAAGATAAAATATGGTCTTACATAGTGTGGTTGACCGTAATGCTTGGTTTTTGGGCTACGATGTCCTTAAGCATCGCTGATATAACCAGATATTCTAGATCTCAAAAGGCACAAGTTTCTGGTCAATTTATTGGTCTTCCTGGCACTATGATGCTATATTCATTTGTAGGTATTTTCGTTACATGCGCAGCTGTGGTGAATTTTGATGATATTCTTGTTTCAAATGATGCACCATGGGATCCAGTCTCCCTGTTGGCGAAATTTGATAGCCCTGCGGTTGTCATAATTTCCCAGGTTTTTATGCTTATTGCGACTTTGAGTACTAACATTGCCGCTAATGTAATTGCCCCCTCAAATGCTTTTGCGAATCTGAGTCCCAAGAACATAAGTTTTAGAACTGGCGGAATCATCACTGGTGTTCTTGGTATATTATGCTTTCCATGGTTGATTATGGATGAAATCAGTACAATTCTCATTTTTGTAAGTGGACTCCTAGGGCCAGTTCTAGGTATTATGCTTTCTGATTACTTTGCTGTAAGAAAGAAAAATTTTGATTTAAAGGAGCTCTTTAACCCCAAAGGCATCTACAGTTACGGTTCCGGATTCAATCCGGCTGCACTGATTGCTTTGATAGTAGGTGTCTTGTTTGCTGTTATTGGCTTTTTTATAGAATCTCTTGAGCCACTTTACAAGCTATCTTGGTTTTCAGGATTCACAGTATCGTTTGTATTATATTATTTTTTAATGAAAAATAGAGTTAATGTCAGTACTCATTAAGAATGGAACAGTTGTCAATGCCTCCGAGCATTACAAAGCCGACATATACACGGAAGGAGAAAAGATTGTAGCCATAGGTAAAAACTTGCCTTATGATGCAGAGAAAGTAATTGATGCCACCGATAAGCTGGTAATTCCAGGAGGAATAGATCCTCATGTGCATTTGGATATGCCGTTCATGGGGACATTTTCAAGTGATGATTACGAAACAGGAACACGTGCAGCCTTATTTGGTGGAACCACTATGGTCATTGATTTCATTCTCCAAACTCAAGGGGATACACTTCACAATGCCCTGACCACTTGGCAAAAGAAATCTGAAGGAAAGGCGATAGGAGATTATTCGTATCACATGGCTGTCACTGATTTCAATGATAATACGGCTAAAGAGGTTGTCCAGATGATCGAAGAGCAGGGCATCACCTCATTTAAAACTTTTATGGCCTACAAAGGTGCTCTTATGATTGATGATGGGCAAATGGTTCAGTTGATGAAAGTAGTGAAGGAAAATGGAGGTCTTGTTACAGTGCACGCAACCAACGGGGATATGATCGACTCTTTGATCGCTAAAAATAGGGCTCTAGGAAATCTATCACCATTATATCATTATCTATCACAACCAGAAGTCACCGAGGCCGAAGCATCTGCTCGATTTGCTGATATGTTGCACTATACAGATTGTCCTGGTTACATCGTGCATATGACTTGTGAAGGAGCTTTAAATGCTGTGCGTCATGCAACGAAAAGGAATCAAAAAGTTTTTGTCGAGACTTGTTCTCAATATCTAATGTTGGATGCTTCTCTGTATGAAAATGATTTTGAAGGAGCCAAAGTTGTGATGAGCCCACCCTTGAGAGAAAAGAAGGATCAAGAAGCACTTTGGTCCGGGATCAATCAGGGTTTGGTGCAGGTTGTAGGTACCGATCACTGTCCTTTTATGTGGGATCAAAAATTAATGGGAAAAGATGATTTCTCTAAGATTCCGAATGGCCATCCAGCTATTGAACACAGAATGGATCTTACCTTTTCGGAGGGTGTTAATAAAGGAAAAATATCCTTGACGAAATTTGTAGAAGTAACTTCAACAAATGCAGCAAAGATCTTTGGAATGTATCCCAGAAAAGGTTGTTTAGCCGTAGGAGCGGACGCTGATATTGTTGTATTCGATCCAAATAAGGAACATACCATTTCAGTAAATACTCATCACATGAATGTCGATTACTCAGCCTACGAAGGTTGGGAAGCGAAAGGAAAAACGGAAACAGTACTACTAAGAGGAAAAGTAGCTATTGAAAATAATGAATGCCTTTTAAAACCTGGTTATGGCCAGTTTATCAAAAGAGGTAAAACATCAAAAATTATTTAATAAAGAAACACTTAACATTATGCCTAGACTTGTAAAATCAGGATTAATTCAATTGAGTCTCCCCATGACGGAAGGAGAAGGAACCATTCCAGAAATTATGGAAGCGATGTATCAAAAGCATATTCCGTATATTGAAAAAGCTGGAGAACAAGGTGTTCAGATTCTTTGTTTACAAGAGATTTTTAATACACCCTATTTTTGCCCAGGACAAGACAAAGCTTGGTATGCTTCTGCAGAAGCCGTCCCAGGTCCAACGACAGATCGTTTAGCTGAGTATGCTAAGAAGTATCAAATGGTCATAGTGGTTCCAATTTATGAAAAAGCCGCCCCAGGCGTTTTTTATAACACAGCCGCTGTAATAGATGCTGATGGAACTTACTTAGGTAAATACAGAAAGAACCATATTCCTCATACAACAGGTTTTTGGGAGAAGTTCTTTTTCAAACCAGGAAATTTAGGCTATCCAGTATTTCAAACTAAATATGCAAAGGTTGGAGTCTACATTTGTTATGACCGTCATTTCCCAGATGGAGCAAGAGCTCTTGGACTCAATGGTGCTGAAATTGTATATAATCCATCTGCTACAGTAGCAGGGTTGTCACAGTATTTATGGAAACTAGAGCAACCTGCACATGCCGCTGCTAATGGTTATTTTATGGGTTGTATCAATAGAGTTGGGGAAGAGAAACCTTGGAATCTGGGAAGATTTTATGGCACTTCTTATCACGTAGACCCTAGAGGCCAAATTATCGATGAGGCTTCTGAATATGATGATGAACTATTGGTCTCAGAGTTCGATTTAGACATGATAGATGAGGTTCGAGCGACTTGGCAATTTTACAGAGATAGAAGACCAGAAACTTATGGGGATTTGGTGAAACTTTAATGAATCATGAATAAAAGAACAGTAAATTGAACACCGAACAAGGATTAACGATTTAAGATTTTAGAAATCATGAACAAGTTTGATTTAGAGGAACGACTGATTAAATTTTCTGTTTCTATTATAGAAATTGTTAGAGCTATGCCCAATGGTAGAGTTGGGAGTCATCTGGCAGGGCAACTTGTGAGATCTGGCACTTCCGTTTCTTTGAATTATGGTGAGGCACAGAGTGGAGAGTCAAGAAAGGACTTTATCCATAAAATGAAAATCTCATTAAAAGAACTAAGGGAAACTTTGATTTGTTTGAAAATTATTGATCAAAGTGGATTGTATTTGAAAACTGAACAGATGGGTTTATTACAAAAAGAAAATGATGAACTGATCTCGATTTTTGTAAAGAGTATTGAAACTGCACAAAATAATCTTCACAAAACTTACAATTCGAAGATAAGATCATTCTCAAATCGTTAATCGATGTTCCTTGTTCATTAATCGAATATTATGTCAGAATATAAAAGACCAACTTCAGAAGAAGAGTTTGAAAAAAACTTTAAGCAAAAGAAGCCTTTGATGAATGATACAGAGGCATACTATGAAAGCTCAAGATGTTTGTTTTGTTATGATGCACCTTGTATGAATGCTTGTCCTACAAGTATTGATATTCCTTTATTCATTAAGCAAATTCAAACTAAGAATACCATTGGGGCAGCCAAAACCATCTATGATTCAAATTGGATAGGTAATGCCTGTGGTACCATTTGTCCAACAGGTGTTCTGTGTGAGGGATCATGTGTTTATGACAATCAAAATGTGCCAGTAATTCAAATAGGTAGACTGCAAAACTACGCTACAAAACAAGCCATTGAACAGAATGTTCAATTGTATAAACCTGGTGCTGAGAATGGAAGAAAAATTGCAATAATTGGGGCAGGTCCTGGAGGAATAGCCTGTGCTTGTGAGTTAAGAACGCTAGGATATACTGTGGATATTTATGAAGCCAAAGCAAAACCTTCCGGCTTGACAGTCTACGGAATAGCTCCATATAAAATCACCAATGACGAAGTATTAGATGAAGTTGCATACTTACAAGGGCAGCTGGGCTTTAATATTAAGTATAATAGTCCTATTAATGATGAAAACGATATTGCAAGGCTAGAAAGTGAATATGAAGCCATTTTTGTAGGTGTTGGATTAGGACCTACTGCAGTTCTCGGTTTATCCGGTGAGGATAAAGATGGAGTAATTGGAGCAGTGGAGTTTATTGAAGATCTGAGAATGAATCATCACAACACAAAAGTAGGAGATAAGGTAGTAGTTATCGGTGGTGGAAATACAGCAATGGATGCTGCTTCAGAAAGTGCTAGAATGGGCGCGAATGAAGTGACCTTGGTCTATCGGAGATCAAAAGACGAAAAAGGCGCATATGAATTTGAATACGATTTAGCAGTAAGTGCCGGTGTAAATGGTTTATTTAATGCAAGTCCCAAAGAAATACTAGGAAATGGTAAGGTCACCGGGGTAAAGTTCGTAAAGACGGAATCAAGAGATGGCAAACTTCATGAAGTGCCGAATAGCGAGTTTACAATAGACTGTGACATGGTTGTAAAGGCAACTGGACAGGCCAAAATGGCCAATTTTTTGAAGAAGATTTCTGGATTGGAATTAGACAATAAAAGCAGGTTGATT
>JALEGO010000379.1 GCA_022763165.1 Flavobacteriales bacterium | reverse complement strand
TAAATGAGACCTGTTTGCTTCTCTGATTCTGCACAACCTAAGAAGCACAGAATTCCTATAAATGTCAATATTCTAATAAACACCTTTTTCTGGATATTTGCCTTTTTTATCTTTATAATACTCCTTAATCCTTAATATATCTTCATCAACATTTCCTGTTCGTTCAAAAATACGGTCCATACACACTTCTTTCTTTTCAAAGTCTATATAACCTAGAACAATTGGAACTTGCGCTTTTTCTGCAATGTAATAGAAGCCCTTCTTCCAATTGGGATTATAACTTCGTGTACCTTCTGGTGTAATGCCTAGAATAAGGTCATCGTACTGCTGAAAGTAAGCCGCTGCTTGATCCGTTAGACTTCCTTTTTTACTTCTATCCACGGGTAAACCGCCCAAGGCTTTTAATATTGCTCCGAAGGGAAAAAAGAAAAGATCCTTTTTGATCAGAAACTTAAACTTCAATCTCCATGCTACAAGGGCCATAACGCCAATAATACCGTCCATGTTACTTGTATGTGGAGCGCCCAAAGCAACACATCTCTTTAGGTCTAAAGGTGTGTTTCTAATCAGCTTCCAGCCAATCAATTTGAGAAAAGCCCTTGCAATCCAGTGCATATGCGAAAGTACATTTTTTTAACGATTGAAATCAAGCTTCCAATTGTAAATGAAATGACCAATGAGCATTGGCAGAAGTCGCATTTGTATAAATGCATTTTAAATGACTAAATTAGTTTCTTGAAGACAACCAAACTCATACAGCAATATTGGTTCCCAGTATTTTTTCCCTTGCTGTTAATTTTCATTTGGTACATTGAAGTGAGTCAAGGGTTTGATTTTTCCAAGTATGGTGTATTTCCCCAAAAAGTTCAAGGCTTAAAAGGTATATTTTTAATGCATTTTATTCATGGAGATGGGGAGCATTTGTTTAATAATAGTATTCCTTTATTAGTTTTAGGATTAGCTCTGTTTGCATTTTATAAAGAAGTAGCTTATCAGGTTTTTATTGTTTCAATGCTCATGTCTGGTTTGTGGGTATGGGTAGCGGGTAGACCCTCTTATCACATTGGGGCAAGTGCATTAATCTATGCGCTTACAGCTTTTCTATTTACCAGTGGGCTCTTGAGAAAGAATATAAGGCTAATGGCCATATCCTTAATCGTAGTATTTCTGTATGGAAGTCTGATTTGGGGTATATTTCCAACAAAGCCCAGAATTTCCTGGGAAGGACATCTTTATGGCATGCTTGCCGGAATCATTTTAGCAATTTATTATAGGAAAATTGGCACGCAGAGGGAAAAATACAATTGGGATGACGAAGATGATGAAGATGACGAGTTAGAAGACCGTTATTGGGAGGAGTATTTTACGGAAGATTTTTCAAACCAAAATATAAAGATTGTCTATCGTATTAAGCCTGAACCTAATGAAAATAAAGAAGAGTAGTTCAGGAACGATTTTACTTTGTCTCATTGCGTTTCTTTCAAAAGCTCAACTGTCTCTGATAGATCAGTTTAGAGCAATACCTTCAGAACCCCAGGCTATTTCTTTGACCAATTCCAAACACATTCCACTTGGAGTTCGGGGGCATATACAAGGAATTCAGTATTTGACAAAAGGCTCAAGAAGTTATTTTATCCTTTCTGGCTCTTCGAATGACTCTAGTTATGCGGCAGTGATTGGCTTAAAAGATGAAAAAGCCACTGTTGACAGTATCCATATTCTTTTGGGGCCTCCATTTCGACATGCTGGAGGGTGCCAAATATTTGAAAATGAATATTTCGTTGGTATTGAAGATAACGATAGTCGAAAAAAATCTGTGATAAAAACATATAACTTAGATGTAAACCGTCAGGGAGCTTTGACCTTTGAGGAGCACCACAACATTTTTCGTAATGGCGACTATGAAAGAGTTACTGCCGGAGCAACTGGCGCATTTCGTTTAAATAAATCATCTATAGTTGCTGTAGGCAATTGGGACAGCAGAGATATCGATTTCTATGAGAAAATGGATACTACATACGTATTTGTCGGTTCTTTTAACCCAATAACTCAGAAAGGCAAGAGTTGGGTCAAAAAGGAGTGGTTACCCTATCAAAACATCAATTTTATTATGATGAAGGGCGAAGTTTACATGTTTGGGTTCTATGGAAACTCGGCTAAAAGAACATCTACCGTTCATATGTTCAGAATGATTAGAAAAGATGAGGGTTGGGATTTTGAGAAAGTGGCAGAACGTAACTTTAATGATGCAAAGGGTTGTAACATGAAATCTGGAGGAGGCGTATTCATGAATCCTAAAGGAAACTTGGTTTTCTTTGCCGGTCCCATTCACATTGAATCAAATTGTAACATAGCAATTTACGGAGATATAGAATAAATACATATTTTTCAATTATGAAATTCAAAATCACGGTTTTACTTGGAGTTTGTTTTTGCTTATTCTCATGTGATGAAGCTCCAAAACATAAGGAATATAATGCAGATGAAGATGAAGATATTGTGCAGATGGAAAAGCCTTGTGCAGATCCATGGGTTCTGCATCATAATATTCATGAAGACATTAAGGATAGCATCATCAATGATACAGTCACACAGGTTTATTTAGAAGGGAAACTATGGTTTGAAGTACAAAATGATAGAGCGTTTGATAGCACTTATAGGATGGCGCACTTAAAATACTACCGAACCGATGGGTCGGTGCAGGAAGAAGGCCCGGCTTTGTATACTGAGCATCCTGCAAAAGAGTATCTGGATCATGGTATTTGGAAATATTATGATTGTAATGGGACAGTTCGAGAGGAGCTAGAGTATAGTTTTGGAAAGTTTAAGGAGGACTGAGAAATTAGGGGGCCAGATGACCTAGTCTTAAAGTGGCTTATCATCACCGTTTTATTTTTGGATTCTGGGAGTGACAGATTGCAACATAAATCAATATCAAAGGCGGAACTGAGTAGACAAATTTCATTTTGAATAGGCTAAGCAGAATTAAACCTGCAGCAACAAACCCTATGAATAGCAATATATGGACAATTCCCATAGCCGCATTTCCTTTTTTGTATGCATCAATAAAAAATGCCAGGACTGGAAGAAATGAAATAAAGGCTAAGACATTGAATACTGTATTCATGAGCTTACCAAGGTTTGGCTTATTCTCCGAAAGAAAACAATAGTAATAAAAAGCATAAGTCCAGGAAACAATGTGATCCACCAAGCTTGAAAATTGCTTCTGGCCTCACCCAACATGTTTCCCCAACTCGGTATTTCTGGATCTAAACCT
>JALEGO010000378.1 GCA_022763165.1 Flavobacteriales bacterium | reverse complement strand
GGGTTACGCCAATGCAAACCTCTCACCAAACTTAGTTCCAAAATTAGATTACATTCTGCAGAATGGTTCGATTGTTCAATTAGGAACAGCAGATAGAAAACCTGATGGTTCAAGAATGCTATCAGGATCCCTAAAAAGCATAACTTATCCAACAGGTGGAAAAACAGAATTCACATTTGAACCACATGTAGCGAGGTTAGATTACCCAGAACATGTGCAAATATCAAAATCTGCATTTGGTCATGTCGAGCATTTAATAGAACAGCCTTCCGCTGGTGTCTATGAGCATACTGAAACTTTCACTATTAACAACGTGAATAATCAGGTATTGGGTAAAATCAATTATGAATCTAGTGCCGGGCAAGGTCAATCCATACCACAACATTATAAGACAACGCTTAGATTGAGAGACCTGTCAAATGGCAATATACTTTTTGAGAGATTAGATCAAGAAACAATCGGAACCCATTCGGTTTGGTTAAAACAAGGTCATTCCTACGAGATTTTTGTTCGTTCAGCACCAGTAGATCCACATATATACACACAACAAGGCCTAGCCTCACTTACCGTGGAATGGAACGAAAATGCAGTAAACCAAATTATAAAGGATGAGATAATCGGTGGTTTGAGAATTGCTAAAATCGAAAATTTTGATAGCGACCACACAACCTCTCTCAACATCAAATCATTCGAATATGTAATTCCAAATGATCCTAGCGTTTCATCTGGTCTTTTTAATCAGTTCTACCGAGCAAATCCAAACTCTTTTTATAGAGAAAGAGTTATTCACCGAGAGTATTATCCCACTGATTGTATGTCTTGTCAAATTCACCAAGACTTGATTGTTTCTATGACTGCTAACCCTACATCAGCAAGTGGCTTTTTGAATAACCCAGTGAACTATCAATATGTGACAACCTATGATGGAATTAAAAGTGGCGGCATCTATCCCAATGGAAAAACGACCAATGAATTCTCTGTGGCAGGTGATTTTTTCTATCAAAATTATGGAGGCGTTGGCGAGTACAATTCGGATAGGTCATATCGAAGAGGCTTGTTGAAAAATCAGAAAATCTATGATTCCGCCAACGCAATGATCTCCGAAACAAGCAACACATATGATTTTATCAATATGCAAAATGATATTAGTGGTATTCATTTCGGACCACTTTATGATATTCAATGGGCTGATCCAATAAGACAAGAGGCAGATGATCATTGTCTTTGCCCTTTAGTTCTGAATACTGGGAATGGATGTACGTTTGTGGCTTGCCACCCGGCACCAGGACCAATAATCAATGATCGATATCAATTCAAGTTCAACTCAATCGACCCTGTGATTTGGGTGAGACTAAAATCAAAAAGCTCCACAACTGATGGTGTTTCCACAATTGAAGAGTTTACTTATAATTTGGATGGACAGCATTCACAACCCATCGAAGTCAACAGATTTAACAGTGATGGCACTAAATTCATCACCAAAACAAAATTCGTCAGAGATTTCGATATTCAACCCAGCTTTGCAAATTCATCAGATTGGCGTACTCAAGGACTTTATCTGTTATCAGAGAAAAATATGAACCCCCCAGTTGAAAGATTAACTTACTCCCAAAAATCAAATGACCCAAGTCCAAGGCTCATATCTTCCTCACTCCTATTATACAAAATAATGAATGGTACAGGGGTTCCATTGTTACATGAGATTTGGGGTACAGAAAACCTTTCTAGAATTTCAAATTTTGTAGAATCCGATGTCAACAACAACCTACAATTTATTAAATCAAACCATTACCAATATCAAGGAATCCAACAACCAACATATGTTATAACAGATTATAATGATAAATCTCAAATGAAATCTTTCCACAGAACATATGACATTGAAACCTCAATCATTTGGGACGCACAGTTCACTTTGCCAGTTGCAAAAACTTTAAATGCTCAACCGGGAGAACTGGCTTTCACATCGTTTGAATCGTATGATGGCAATGGCGATAACTGGATATATTCTTCTTTCTGTTCAAAGTCATCAGATGCTAAGGTTGGACACAAAAAGCTGAAGTTCAGTTCGTCATGTACTTCAGTTTCGAAATCCAATTTAAACAATGGTGACTATACAGTCGGGTTCTGGGCAAAATCTTCAACAAATTCAGGATCAAAGATTGTAATTTCAGGAGATCAAGGGACCGCAAAAATAATAGGTATAACAAAGGTCTGGACTTATTATGAAGCAAGAGTAGAGAACACAAACTCTGTATCCTTGACGTCCAGCGGAACTGGCACTAAGTACTTAGATGAACTCCGACTATTCCCGCATAAGTCAAGAATGGAAACGTACACCTACTTTACTGATAACCAATTACTAGCCGGAACAGCAGATATTAATGGTAAACCTACGACATTTGAATATGACGAGTTCCAGAGATTGAAGGTCTCAAGAGACTTTGAGGGAAACATTATTGATGCATTTGAATATCATTACAAGAACGGTCAAAATGATCATAATTGGGTCAAAAATTATGTTGCAAGGCAATCCGGAATTCAATCTATCAACGACTTTGCCAGTTTAACAAAAGAAGAAAGAGATTCGAAAATAGAATATATTGATGGAATTGGACGTACCATTCAAACCATTGGTATTGAACAAGCCCCTTCAGGAAAAGATGTTATTCAGATTCATGAATTTGATCACTTCGGAAGAATGGCCAAAGAATATCTGCCCTTCAGTCGTGCAGGTTCAGGAGCCTTTGTAAACAATGCCAATATACTTCAAAATCTCTTCTATGGCAACCTTAATGGGGCATACGCATACAATGAATTTGACTACTTAGATGCACCTCTACACCGAGTTTTAATGAAGAGTAATCCTGGAAAAACATGGAAACTAGGCTCAGGTAGAGAAATTGAAACGCAGTATAGAGCTAATAATGCGACAGAGGTAAGAGTATTTAGGAGTTCCGGAATCTCAACAAGTTTTTACAATGCATCTGAATTATTGGTAAAAACCACCATAGATGAAAACGACAATCAAGTGATCAGATATTATGACAAATTGGGAAGAGAAATCCTCATCAATAATAATGGTTCAAAGACGTATAAGGTATACAATGATTTTGGAAAAGTCATCTATGTGATTCCACCAAAGGCAACTGAGGAAATGGAAACTTCAGGAGTTTATTCTTGTCCTTTAGCCAACCTTTCCAACAGCGTCTTCAAATACACCTATGACAAACGAAGAAGGATGATCAACAAGAGAATACCTGGAAAGAAAACAGAGTATTTCTATTATGATAAACTCGACAGACTTGTTATGACAAAGGACGGGAATGGCAACAAGGTGATCACCAAATACGATGAGCTCGGCAAAACTATAATAGTCGGATTGTATAATGGTTTTGCACTACCCTCTATCAATGACGGACTTTTTGAAAATAGAAGTTCGGGACAATATGGATATACTTTAGGAAACTCATTTCCAAGTTCGAATATAGATGTGTTGTCTGTCAATTATTATGATGATTATGACTTTAATAGAAACGGTGTTTCAGAATCAAACGAACTTCATACCCAAGTACCTACAGGCAATTATAATGAACAACCGGATCAATATATTCGAGATAGAACAACAGCTTCCAAAATATCTTACTTCAAACCTGGAACTAAAATCATTGAAGGGTACATCTTTAACAAGTCATACTTTGACTCTAGAGGAAGAGTGATTCAAACCGAAGTACTGAACCACACTAATGAAAAAGACCTGACCTACAATAAGTATAACTTCAGTGACTTAATAACCTCCAGCAAAAGAATGCATAGAGCAAATCTAAGCTCTTTACATTCTTCCACCATTGAACGAGAATTCAAATACGATCACTTTGGTAGACTTATTGAAGCATTCCATAGTATCAATGGAAGTGCAAAACAAATGATCTATAAAAATAGTTTCAATGACAGAGATGAATTAAAAATTAAGAGACTCGGAGCCACTGATGTCGCAGGCACCGAATTCCTTCAAACCGTAAATTACAACTATAATATTAGAGGGTGGATGACATCCATTAACAGTGTTGCTTCACAATGTATGCCCATAATTAAACCAAACCCTGGAGGTCTTGGCAAGCAAATGACAAAAAGCAAGAACAAAAATGGCATCGATAGTAATCAAAACCTGCTTTTAAACACGGATCTATTTGCAATTCAATTTCACTATGATGCTCCAGTCAATATGACCAATGGACCTGCTATAAATCCTCAGTTTAACGGTAATATTGCCAGTATGATTTGGCAAACTGGTTGCGGTAATACTATGAAATATTACGGTTTTGAGTATGATAACAAGAACCAACTCGTTGATGCATTTTATGGGGAAGGTCAATTGAAAACAGATATCACAAATACAAGCGGTTATGATATGCATGCAACATACGACCTGAATGGTAACATTAAAACTTTGACAAGGCGAGAGAATAGCACATTGATTGACCATCTACAGTATGACTATGATAAAAACAATCAACTTTCAGACATTGAAGAACTGAGCAGCTTGACAAAAGGATTTAAATCAATCAATTCAAATGCTTCTTTCGATTATGATAACAATGGCAATATGACCAGAGATAATCATAAGGAAATGAATGTCCACTATAATTTCCTAAACTTACCTAGCGTAGTTGAATTTGACACTCAAGACAGTATCATTTTTAGATATGATGCCTTAGGCACTAAAATATCCAAGTTATCCAAATCCAATAATCAGCAGAATTGGACGGTCAAAAACTATTTTGGTGAAATTGAGTATGAAAATG
Source organism: Flavobacteriales bacterium (assembly GCA_022763165.1). Taxonomy (GTDB): domain Bacteria; phylum Bacteroidota; class Bacteroidia; order Flavobacteriales_G; family JALEGO01; genus JALEGO01. The sequence continues at coordinate 8,966 of JALEGO010000378.1, read as the reverse complement.
ATGTTCTACTCGCTATCTATCACGAAGAAGGTAGAGTAACAGTTTCCGGAAATCAAAATGTTTATGAGTATAATATCAAGGACCACCTTGGGAACTCACGAGTAATGTTCTCAGACCTTAATAATGACGGTAAAGTAAAGATTACGGATGGAGAGATTATACAAGAAAATCATTACTATCCATTTGGGATGTCCATGTCTGGGAATTGGTCTCAAGTCACTGGAATTGAAAACCCATATCAATATAATGGCAAAGAGCTAAATACAGATTTTGATTTGAATTGGCTAGATTACGGAGCAAGATGGTACGACCCAAGTATGGCGAGGTGGAATACTGTTGATCCATTGGCTGAAAATCATTTTCATATCAGTCCCTACAACTACGTCCTTAATAATCCAATGATTTTCATTGATCCGGATGGGCAAGATACTACTTTGGCGAAGGAATTGACCAAGGCAGCAGAAAACGCAGTTGAAGCAGTTGAGGATGACGATCCTGAAGACAGTCAGCCGGCACGATGTAATGTCGGTGTTTGTAAGGCATTCAGAGAGCTTACAGCCAACAGCGATGAATTAGACAAAAGTGGAAACATTGATGATGCTAAAGTAACAGCTCAAATGGTTCCATACTTTGAGAACAATAGTGATGGTAAGGGCACTGACAACTGGGAGGAAATTGAAATTGATGATGCCCAAGACAAAGCAAACGATGGAGACATTGTAATTATCATCAAAAATGGTCATGTAGTGATGGCCGTCCCTGGAGATGAGATAAGTCATACTGGTTTTGGTGGAACAAAGATTCCAAATGTCATGGATACAGGCTCTAACAAAAGAACATCTAAAAAAGGTTTGAATTATTCCTGGGGTTCAAAAAACAGAAAGGATATCAAAGCATATAGATATACTTTTTGGGACAGAACGTTCAGCGGAGGAGACAAGGAAACCGTGACTGTTAAAGCAAAAAGAACTAGAAGTATGTTCTTACCTACGCTGAAGACAAAGGTTGTGTCAACCACTTCTAAAAGTGATATAAGAAACTAGACTTATGATTGGAAACTTGAATCCCTCTTATGAGGGATTTAAAGTTCTAAGAGTCATCTCAATAGAAATTATAAACATAGTTCTATTATCCTTTTCATATACCCACACACAAGTCAGCAATAGCCACAAAATACCCCATTTTGTATCCTCTTGCGCAAACGACTCAAATGTTTAAAAATCAGCCACTTAAAATAAAAATCATGATTAAAAGTATCAAATACATTTTCTCCGGTATCACCTAAAAAGTATCCGGGGACAAATACAAATTCCAAAGACTGATTGAATTTAATGACGATAATTTTGCGAACAGAACTTACAACAACAACAACCTGACATGAAATCTTTTCGAAGCTATGCGCTTATAATTAGTGCATTACTATTAATAGTTACGACCAACTCTAAAGGTCAACAACCTAGTTATAATTTACCAACCGACCCTTCAACTTTAATCAATATCCCTCCTTCACCCAGTGCTGGAGAACTTGGTAAATTTGGAGACTTTCCAGTTTCTCTTGCAACCGGTAAACCCGATATTGCCATACCCCTTTATACTTTAACATCTGGCAAGCTATCAGCACCCATAGGTTTGAGATATCAAGCTGATGGTATTAAGGTTAATGACAAGGCCCCATGGACCGGATTGGGATGGGTATTAAACGCGGGTGGTGTGGTCACCAGAAATGTACTTGGAATTGCGGATGAACTTCCAAAAGGTTACTTAAATCAAGGCATCCCAAATGCAACAGCATTAGTTCCAGCTGACAACCATCCTTATGTAATTGACGTTACTAGAGGCAAGCATGATAATCAAGCCGATATTTTTCATTTCAGCTTTAATGGAACTGGTGGAAAATTCATGTTTCAACAAGATGGTAGTGTTCAAATCATTCCGTTCAATCCTGATATCAAAATTACCTACAATATTACTCAAGGTAGCATATCGGATTTCACCATTGTGGATCAAATGGGTACAACATACATTTTTGACAAAACTGAGAAAACCAATGCTACCAACTACATTCCAGAAGCTGGAACTCCCACAACCGCATGGTACCTTTCAGAAATGATTGGAGCAAATGGCATTGATCGAATTGAATTTAACTATCACAACTTAGGCAATAAGTTCTTTGATATTCCTGACATTCAAACGCATTATATCAAATTCACGGACCCCATTAATCCAAATAGCTATACTACCGAAATTCAAAAAGCTTATGATAAGGGAGACTATACTGTTCAGAACATGAGAAGAATAAGTTCGATCGAGTCTGACTTTGGTAGAGTGGTCTTCAATCATTCGACTGGAAATAGGCTTGATGATCCTAATGACAATGATGTGAGATTGGACAACATTGAAATTTATGACATCAGTGGAACAAAAATTAAAAAATACGACTTAAACTATGATCATTTTCAAAGTGCAGGTTTTTCATACTTGAAACTTGAGTATACATATAGATTGAAGTTAGAATCTATTCAAGAAACTGCTTACTTAAACAATACAAGTACTTCAAAGCCAAAGTTCGAATTCGAATATTTAGACAATTCAAGTCAAAAACTACCTCCTAGACACACTTCTGCTCAGGATTATTGGGGCTATTTCAACGGAAACAACTCTGCCAATTTAATTCCGAGAAAAGATTATGTATTGCAGAACGGAAACATAATTCAATTAGGGTCTGCTGACAGAACTCCAAACGCAAACAAAATGGTTGCAGGATCCCTCAAAAGTATTGTTTACCCAACAGGAGGTAAAACAGTCTTTGAGTTCGAACCTCATGAAGCAAAATTAGATTATATAGAGTACGCAGAGAGCCCTAGAATAGAACAAGTTCACGTAGTTCATATTGCAAATCAACCTGCGCCTGGAGTCTATGAACACACAAAAACTTTCTCCGTTGGAAATTTAATCGGAGCAAATTCTGTGAGGTCCACTGTAAATTATGGTGTTACCACAGACGCAGGAAGAGAAGTTCCGACACATTACTATACAACTGTAAGGATGAAAGATCTGACTACAGGGAATATAATAATAGAACAAGTCAATGACACGCTTCCAGGCAACCAAGCTGTTTGGCTACAAGCAAATCATGACTATGAAATTTACGCAAGATGTATCCCTGCAAATCAAAACATGCAGAACCCAAATGCCACAGCAGCACTATCAGTATTTTGGAAAGAACAAAACCCAAATCAAGTCATAAAGAATGAAATAATTGGAGGATTGAGGATAAAGAACATCAGTAATTATGACTCTGATCATACCACTCTATTGGCAACTAAATCTTTTGAATATCACAACCCATCAGACGCATCTTTTTCTTCTGGATTCTTCAACCAAAACTATCGTCCCGATCCCAACTCCTTCTACAGACAAAGAAGTATTAGAAGAGAACACTATCCTAGCGGTTGTTTAAGTTGTCGCATACAAGAAGATCTAATTGTTTCGATGACAGCAAAACCTACATCTGCAAGTGGTTTTCTGAGCAATCCTGTCACCTATCAGTATGTCACTGTTTATGACAGCATTAAGGATGGATCCACCTACCCTAATGGAAGAACTGTCAGTGAATTTTTGGTCGAGAAAGACTACTGGTATCCCAATTATGGAGGTATAGGCGAATACAATTCAGACAGGTCTTATAAAAGAGGGTTACTGAAAAATGAAAAAATATTTGATAAGGATAATAACCTCATCACAGAAACGGTAAATGTTCATGAATTCGTTGATATGCAAAATGATATTACTGGTATAAAAATCGGTGGACTTTATGATATTCATTGGAATGACATTATCAAGCAAGAATTTGATGATCATTGTCTTTGTCCTCTAGTGATGAGCAATGGGCAAAGCGGCTGTCTATTCATTGCTTGCAACCCTCCTGTAGGACAGGTAATTAACGCAAGATATCAATTTAAATACAATTTTACGGACCCAGTTGTTTGGGTAAGACTAAAGTCCAAATTGACAACTACAGATGGTATTTCACAAATACAAGAATACGCTTATAGCAACGATGCTTTGCACTCACAACCCACAGAGACATCAACTCTTAACAGTGATGGCAGCAAAATAATTGCTAAAACTAAATTCGTACGAGACTTTGATATTCAAAACAGCTTTGGCACCTCACAAGATTGGCGGACCAAGAGCTTGTTTGAGTTGGATGCCAAAAACATCAATCATCCAATAGAAATTACTACATACCTGCAAAAGGCAAATCAGAATTCTGCTAAAATGGTATCATCTGTACTAAACCTATATAAGACTCTTGGTAATTTGCCAGTTCCGTTGCTTCATCAGGTTTGGCAGACTGAATCAACTAATACAGTAAGCAATTTTCAGGAATCCTATGTCAACAGCAATGACGCATTTGTTAGAGCAAGCCAATATAAATACCAAGGTGTTACTCAACCAATATATACGATTCAATCCTACAATTCCAGGTCACAAATCACGGCATTCAACAAAACTTATGGAACCACCACTAGCGTATCTTATGGAGAAAATGAATATTTGCCAACTGCCAAATGTACCAATGCAAATTATGCAGAAATTGGCTTTACCTCATTTGAAGAAGTTGACAATAGCTGGACTTATTCCCAATCTTGTCGAAGCAATGGAGCCGCAAAAGTAGGTCACAAGAAGCTGCGTATTAGCACAAGTTGTTCTACTATCTCTAAGGCTTTACCCAGCGGAAGCTATGTGGTCGGCTTTTGGGCTAAAGCTAGCAATTCAAATGCAAAAATCAATGTGTCAGGATCTTCAGGTTTGGCTAAAACAGTTAACCTAAGTACTGACTGGAAATATTTTGAAGTCGAACTAAACTCAACTAGTTCAGTCTCCATAACCAATAATGGAACAGGATTAAAGTATCTCGATGAACTAAGAGTGCATCCGAAGGATGCTGAAATGGAAACATACACATACAGAAATCAAGACCTGATGTTGGTAGGTATGGGTGATGTGAATGGCAGAACTTCGACATTTGAATATGATGACTTTCAACGATTGAAAGTGTCCCGAGATTTTGAAGGAAATATTCTTGAAGCCAATGAATACTATTATGCTGCGAATGCTTCTGAAAAAAACTGGGTTAAGACCTACAACGCAAGAATCCCTGGAATCCAATCAATAGCTGACTTTGGAAATTTATCAAAATCAGAAAAAGACGCAAATATCAAGTTTCTTGATGGACTCGGCCGGGTGGTGCAGGCTATAGGACTAGCTCAGTCACCAGCCGGAATGGACCTTGTCCAGATTCATGAATATGACATTTATGGAAGTGAGATCAAGAGGTATCTCCCTTTCACAAAATCAAATAATAATGGGCAATTTGTCAATAACGCAAAGACTTTCCAAAATTTATTTTATGGAAATCTTATAAACGCCTATGGCTACGTAGAGGTTGAAAAAACAAAGGCTCCCATAGATAGAGTTGTAAAGCAAAGTGCTCCTGGAAGCACTTGGAAGTTGGGTTCCGGACATGAAGTGCAAATGCAATATAGAAGCAACCAACTTAACGAAGTAAGGCTTTTCAACGCTCAAGGCAACTCTTCAGGGTACTATGCCCCTTCCGAATTAATCGTTATTGCAACGATCGATGAAAATGGTGGTACCCGAATTGAATATTCGGATAAGCTAGGAGAGCTGATCATGACAGATGACAATGGCAACAAAACTTACAAGGTTCGTGATGATTTCGGTAGGCTCATTTATCAAGTACCTCCTGAAGCATTTAATAAGATGATGACGACAGGGATATATTCATGTGGATATCATAGCGCTACTCATAACAACGTTTATAAATATACTTACGATAGCAGAGGTCGAAAAACATCAAGAAGAATCCCTGGTAAACATACAGAATACTATTATTATGATAGATTGGATCGCCTTGTAATGACTAAAGATGGCAAAAATAACAGAGTCATCACAAAGTACGATATCTTGAACAGGCCCATAATTATAGGGATGTATACTGGCTCGGGTGTGCCATCTGTATCAGATGGATTATATGAATCAGAAACCCCTGGCGCTTTTGGATATACACTCAATCAGTCTTTTCCATCTACAAATGTTGATGTTTTATCCATCAATTATTACGATCATCATGATTTTGACAGAAATGGAACATTGAGCACCAATGAATTGGCAGCTCAAGATCCAGCTGGCAACTATACTGAAAGTCCTGATAGTTATAATAGAGGCAGAGTAACAGGAACCAAGGTCGCCTATTTCGCTCCAGGAAAGTTGATTGTTGATGGCTACATTACAACTAAAAACTACTACGATACTCGAAACCGTATCATACAATCCAGAGTCATCAATCATACTAATGAAGAAGAGATTACATTTAGTGAGTTCAACTTTAGAGATCTTTTGTTAAGGACAAAGCACTTACATAGGGCTTCTCTAACAACTACACATGCAACAGTTGTAGAAAGAGAATTCACTTATGATCATTTTGGCAGAATGCTTAAAGCCTACCATCAGGTGAACAATGGAGACAAAGAGCTTATTTATGAAAATAAATTTGATGAAAAGGATCGCCTAAAACTCAAGAAACTTGGTGCAACAAATGCGCAAGAATCAGAATTTCTTCAAACGGTTAATTACAGTTATAATATAAGAGGGTGGATCACCGGTATTAATAGTGTAGGTTCATGCGGAGTTATCTCTGGTAAAGACGAGATAGGAATTGGTAAAGTTCGTTCGGTGAAAAACAACGATGAATTGGATTCAGAAACATTGTTTACTAATGATGATCTTTTTGGAATGCAAATACGTTACAATTCACCAACGAATATTGCAAATATCCCAGGCGCCATTACACCACAATTCAATGGAAATATTTCATCTGTAACCTGGCAAAGCGGATGTGGAAACACAGTGAATTATTATGGTTTCAACTACGATGATAGAAATCAGTTATTAGATGCATATTATGGACAAGGAACCACCAAGGCGAATTTGACATATACGTCAGGGTATGACATGCATGCAACATATGATTTGAATGGCAATATTTTGACTCTTAGAAGGAATGAGAATGGAAGTTTAATAGACAACCTAAACTACACTTATGATGAGGCGAATCACTTGACTAACCTCGAAGAGCTAAGTGATCTTTCAAATGGCTTTAAGTCTTTGAATGGTACAGCCTCATTTTCATATGATAACAATGGTAATATGGAAAGAGATAATCATAGAGAATTAGATATCCATTATAATTTCCTTAACCTACCTGAAGTCATAGGTTTTGATAATGAAGATAGTCTCATATTCCGTTATGATGCGAATGGAGATAAACTAGCCAAACATGCAAAAGCTAGTGGTCAATCCAATTGGAATATTAAAACATATATTGGATCCTTTGAATATGAGAATGACAACCTTATTGCTACTTATCATGAAGAAGGCAGAGTAACGGCTAATGGCAATGGTTTTCAATATGAGTACTCGATTAAAGACCACCTTGGAAACGTCAGATTGAATTTTTCCGATTTGAATGGTGATGGTGAAATTAAAAGTGATGATGGAGAAGTTCTGCAAGAAAGTCACTACTATCCTTTCGGATTAAAAATGAATGGAGCTTGGAATCAAGTAAATGGTGTTGAAAATCACTATCAGTTTAATGGTAAAGAATTCAATAATGACTTTGGTCTTGACCTATCAGATTATGGCGCAAGATGGTACTATCCAGCAATTGGAAGATGGATCTCTATTGATCCGGTAGCAGAATCTGAAGAATATATTTCACTCACTCCATACCATTTTGTTAGGAACAGTCCAACAAACTTGTTCGATCTGAATGGAATGTATGACAATGTTTGGCATTTCAACGTTGTCACGGGAGAAGTAACCTTAGTCAGTAGTACAGAGGGCGGAGATTCTCAAACCATAAAGTATGTTGATGAAGATGGAAAAATATTAAAATCACACACTTTTGAAGGAAATAAAACAATTTACATTGGCCCAGTTGCTGTAGACTCTTATGATGGAGGATGGGAATGGAGAGCTGCCACAGCAGATTTATGGGAAGATGTTCCAGCGGGATACGTTGGACATTATACAGCTTGGGATTTAGATGAAAGGAGACGCGCAAGACTGTCCAAGGATCCAAAAGGTCAAGAGAAGTACAAGCAAATAGTAGCTCAGGAGCAAGCCGGTCTGGACAGACGTGATATGATCTGGAATCATAAAGATCGGGCTGATATGATCTATGAAATCTATGGCAGCACCAGCGGTTTTGTAGTTGCTCACTACTATATGATGTTGGAGGAAATGCTTCCTTCAGGGCCTTTAGGAAAGCACTTTATATCACTAAAATATTTACAGTCCTGGAATAAAGCAAAAGGTGTAGTTTCTGGAAAGATCAGAATACACAACATGAAAAGGCTGAAAATGGCTGTGAGCAGGGCTAAAAGTTCAAGGATCGGCTCTCCTCCCACGCAAAAAATGCAGCCTTCCGCGCCTCAAGTAAAGTCCTCTCCTGCGGGACCTCAATTGAAAGGCTTACCTGCACCTAAGAATCCTTGGAACAGATTCTTAAAAGCGAATGCTGGTAAATATAAAGGAAAAGGCTGGCAAAGTCGCGCTGCCTCAGACTATAGAGGGAACTAACAAGTAAACAGGATACTTCATTAAAAGGCCGCTTCAATCAATGACTGAAGCGGCCTTTCTTTTGAAAACTATTATTTGTAGTTTTTTTTATTCAAGACATTGGATCTCTATTCAACAACCAAACGCAAAACCATCAGCTCTTTTTCAATTTTGAGCTTTAAAAAATAAACACCTTTGGACTGCACATGGACGTACATAGCATCATTGTTAAAACTTGCTTCAACTGGAACCAATCTCCCACTCAGGTCTGTAATTGAAATAATGGAAATATCACTGTAGTCTCCTTCGTAGTCAAT
>JALEGO010000377.1 GCA_022763165.1 Flavobacteriales bacterium | reverse complement strand
TTATTGGCTGACGTGAATGCTACACAGTCCTTTTATCAGGCAGGGAATTACAGTTTAGAAATTGCTCAAAACATCAAATCTCTTAAAGATTTTAACGGTTCTGATCTTATTAGAACCAATTTTTTAGGAGCCAAATCATTGGAGATGTTGGCCCATGCATTGAATCAATACGTAGATGACAAAGAGAATGAAAAGCCTTTATTGATCAGGGCTAGTGAAGTTCAGCTCGTGGATAAGGCAAAAGAATTTATTCTAACACGATTTTCTGAAAATATCAATTTAGATGAAATTGCTCAATTTGCTGGATTACCCATTCATAAATTACAAGAAGGCTTTAAAATGGTCTTTGGATGCACCGTCAATAAATATATTCAGGACACCCGCTTAGATCACGCTTTTAAACTTCTTGGTCAAGGAGACCTCAATGTAAATGAAGTAGTTAATGCTATTGGCTTTTCTAGTCGAAGTCATTTTGCTAAGATTTTTAAAGAACGCTTTGGTCTAAGTCCTAAGCGATTTATGCTTTCCAGAAATAAAGCTCAGTAATTAATCTACTGGTTTAAATTCACTCAAAAATATTTCAATACAACTTAGTAGATCACCCTTTCTAAAAGGTTTCAGTATAAAACCATCTGCTTTGGAGTTTTCAGTAATCATCGCAATATCGTTATTTGCTGAACAAAATACTAAAGGAATCTCCTTAGTAATTGAGTTTTCCTTTAATAACTTAGCGGCAGAAACACCTCCAGTTGGTGGAATCCAAAGGTCCATCAGGATTATTTGAGGAAGAAAATCTAATGTGTTTTTTACAACATTCTCAACATTTTCGAGTGCTTTGACTTCATATTTTTTTTGAAGGATGAGTATCATAACCTCGCGCACGTGCTGATTGTCTTCGAATAATAAAACCTTGTGTTTCTTCATGCTACGTAAAGCTAGCTATACTCAGGATTTTTTAAGCGCTCAAAAAAAATAAGATGAATGATTTCAGAAAGTAATTGAACGATTTTAATTTGTCACGCTTATTCAGTTTCGAAATGCACTAGAAATGTCATTGTCGTCTGATCCTTTAAACGTGGATCTATTTCTACACCCTGTAAAAAAAAGTCCTTCCAGATTTAAAAAATGATATTATTAGATGGCTTGTTATCAGTTATTTATAGTTGATTATTTTACTGGGTCAATGATTGCTTTATACATTGAAACTAAATTTAAATAAACTATGAAACATATATTTTTAGCACTTAGCTTGGTTTGTGGAACTTTATACACAAACGCACAAGGAACATTTAAAGTAAAAGACAATGGAGCAACATTCGTTTGTGACCGTATGGAATCCGTAAAAACTTCTCTCTTGCATGAGGACGGGAAAAGAAAATGTACAAAAAAGGAATGGGCAAAATATTTACGAAAAAACCATGAAATTAAGTTGGAAGGCATTGGATTATTTCAAAATAAAGATGTCTTAACGGCAACGGATGTTGATGTAGATCAGTTGAGTGAAAACTCCGTTAATCTTGTAACTGTTTTTGAGTCAGTTTCCAAGAATCAAACCATCATGCATGTATTCTTGAATGGAGGATATGGTCCCTATAAGACGTCTTTCTCAGAGGATGATAAAGAAATGAAAAACCTGAGGGGATTGGTAACTGATTTTGTAGGTGAGTATAAAGCTGAGTATTATGATGATGAGATCAAGGCAAAAGAGAAGGAAATAGAATCTTTAGTAGATGAAAGATGGGAGATGATTCAAAAAAATCGTGATTTAAGATCTGAAATTTTAGACAATCAAAGAACGATCAATGATTTGGAAAGAGAAAATGCCGATCTACGCATGGAAATGGAGATGTATAAAGGAAGAAGAGACCATCTCGATGAAGAAATCAGTGATTCGGTTGAGGAAGTTGAGAATCTGAAAAAATAATTAATGAATCATATCGGGGTGCTGCACAGATGGGCAGTACCTTTTATTTCACCATTACTACCCATGAAACTCATATTTACCTATTGTCTCTATTTTATTTCTATGATTTCAATGGCGCAAAGTGATGTTATTGAAATGTCTCAAGAAATTGCAGAGTACTATAAAATTCAGCCAGATTTTATCAGCGATAAAATAGAAGAAAAAGAAATTATTAAACCCAGACTAATCGAAGCGCTTTTGGTGAATAGAACTTTATTAGAAGAGAAAAAGTTAGCCCACAATCAAATGCTTAAAGAGGTTGAGAGCAATCTTGAGCGTTTGGAGAATTTAGAAACAGACATTTACCGCAAAAAAATAGATTTGTTGGAAAGCATTGATCGATAATCATGTCACGCCATGAAGAGAAGGTATAAAATCATCGCAATTCTTCTATTTGTAATAGTGGTGGCCAGACTGTCACTTCCATTTTTATTGAAGAATTATATCAATACTCAACTGAGTACCTTAGAGGGGTATTATGGTTACGTCAATGATGTTGATTTGAAGTTGTTGACAGGATCCTATTGTTTGGAAAACTTCAATATTGATGAAGATAATGGTCAACTCAAAACTCCTTTTATAAGTGCGGAAAAAGTTAAATTATCAATTGACTGGAAATCGCTTCTGAAGGGCAAAGTAGTTGGGGAAATTAATATTAGCAATGGAAGGGTTAATTATGTTTTGCAAGAACAAAAAGATATTCGAGATTCCACTGACTTAAAAAAGTGGTATGAACTGGCTCAAGATATGATGCCAATTCAGCTTAACCGAGTAGATATTACCAATGCTGAAATCATCTATGCAGATCATTTTAAAGGAGATCCCTTTGAAGTTAAAATGTCGAATATTGATTTATTGGCAGAAAACTTATCTAATGTCATCCATCCAGACGATACTTTTCCCTCACAATTTGCTTTGAAAGGTCAAATAATGGGTCATGGGTATATTTGGACTGAGGGGAGGATGAATGTACTTAAAGATACTCCAGACGTCCAAGTTGATCTGAGAGTTGAAAAGGTTAATATTACAGAGCTAAACCTAATTTTTCAAAAATATTTTGGTGTGGATGTCTATTCAGGAATCTTCAATAATTATTCTGAGTTTAACATGTTAGACGGTAAAATTGATGGTTATACCAAAC
>JALEGO010000376.1 GCA_022763165.1 Flavobacteriales bacterium | reverse complement strand
TTTGAATTTTCGATATAGAGTTTGTCTGATCCTGTTTCAGAATAGCCTGCCTGATGGCCTAGGAATAAATTTCGATCACCCGTAACATTTGAATAACCGGCCTGATATCCGACTATTGTGTTGTCTTCACCAGTAGTCATAGTATACCCTGCATCAGACCCAATAGCGGTATTATTGGAAATCGTAGTATAATTTCCAGTAAAACTATTTAAAGCTTGGTGTCCCACTGCTACATTATAAAAACCCGTTTGATTCGAAGGCATGGCACTCACGCCAATAGCAACGTTAAATTGCCCTGATGTATTTGCCCCCATTACACCATTCCCTATTGCCACATTGTTTCCTCCATCAATATTGGACGACATTGAATACGCGCCAATTGAGACGCTACTGTTGCCTGAGGTGGTATTCAGTAAAGACTGATAACCAATTGCCACATTGTTTTGAGCCGTTGTAACATCCTCTAAAGCTTGTGTACCAATTGCTACGTTGAAGTCTCCTGAGTTCGTGGTTGTTAAGGCATTGTATCCAATGGCAATATTATCGGTGGCGCCAGAATTATTCATTGCATCAAGAGCAGTTGCCCCTAAAGCGTAATTACGATCATCATTTGCACCTACCGAACCACCATTATGCCCAAAGATGAGATTATTGTCAGTTGTATTATGCAGGGCATCGCTTAATTCAGTTATCGAAGTAGCTCCTCCCCCTCCATTCAAAGCATCCCATGAGGAACCATTGTAATAATAAATGTTGTTATCTGTATCTGCATACAAATCTCCTTCATCTGCTGATGTGGGTGGTGATGCTTGTGGGGTTAAATTTAAGGCACCTACTATGTCGAGTGCTTCCGATGGAGAAGCAACGCCTATACCAACGTTTCCGCCACCTACAACCAAATCATTTGGGGTATATATTTCTGTATAAGAAGATCCTCCAATTGAAATTTGATTGTTCTTTGTTGCTTGAGCATTCCTTCCGATGTAAACTGAATTATCATAAGAACTACCTCTTCCAGCTTGATAGCCTATTGCAATTTGATAATCCAATTCTGAGGTAACGTTTTCCATGGCTTCATGCCCAATTGCAATCGTGTAATTAGCTGAGTTATCTGTAGTTGTATTGAGCGCTTGATAGGGTAAAATAATAACGCTATTTGCACTTGTAAGACCACCACCGTTAAAGGAACCAAAGGTTATATTATTGTCGCCAGTTGTGACATTGTTCATATTTGTAGTTCCCAAACCAACATTGTAATCGCCATTTTGATTTTGATTAAAATTAAAAACACCAATACCGACATTTCCATTTCCGGATGTATTATTTTCAAAATTCCTTTGACCAATTCCAGTATTATTCCATCCATTAATATTTGATTCGAAATTGTTTTCTCCAAACCCAATATTATGTCCTCCGGTAGTATTATCTCTAAAATTTCTGGCACCGATGCCCATGTTGTACCATGCGGTATTATTATCAAAATTCCCAAAACCTGCAAAAAACCCGAACAGACCTGATGTATTTTTGGCATTGGGTCCAAATCTATAGACATAAGAGAGTTCGGAGTTAAGAGATCCTTCGAAATAAACGTTGCCCTTGACTTGCAAGTCATAATCTCCTGAATCTGCAGAATTGAGTCTCAACTCCCCCTGAGAAAAATCCCATGTTAAAGTATCATTTCCTTGGAGAAAAATGTTCCCCGTATTATCTACACGCATTGCTTCAGAACCAGCAACATCAAAACGAATGGCATCTTCATCATCTGTTTCTTCCAATTGAATTTTGGTATCTTCATCATCATCGGTGAGACCAAGTCCATCATTTAATTGTATATTCTCGGTTGCAATGTGGCTGCCCAAATCATCACCGATATTTCCTCCCACAACCAATGAATCCCAAGAAGAACCATTAAAAAAGAACATACCTTCGGCTCCATCCGTCTGGTAAACGATGAGTCCATTTGCTGGAGAACCAATTCCAACTCTCTGTGCCCTCGTCATTCGAGGAATCAAAAGACCTTTATCAGTGGATTTGATATCAATAATTGCAGAAGCATCCGGTGCAGAACCATCGTCATTGATACCTACAGATTGAGAGAGTACTGCTGTACAAGTAAATATGTGAAATATTAGTAAAAAATATTTCATTCAAACTTTTAAAGAGTATACGATAATTTCAAGCTTTTGTTTCACTTGGAAAACTTGAATTTTGAGGATAATTTGGGTATTATCAACCAAGTCTGAAATGACTATTTTTCTATCCAACAGCGAAATGCACGGGCCGAACTCCAATTAACACTTGTCGCTGGATTAGTATTCACTACTATCACTTGAGAACTACTCACAAAATCACCAGTTGGCTCAGAATCATCAGACTCATTTGTTAACGCGAGATTATCTTTTGCTATGATCATTTCTTGCGCTGAAGGTAGACGACCACCAAAAGTGGTGAAACAATAATTCATCGCGTTTCGAGTGCTGGTTTCATCATCTACCTCATTTCTTATTCCATCCCCATCGTAGTCTGATTCATCTGTTTCTATACAACCTAAAATTCTACCAGAAGCAGTAACTGCCGTAAAACCTGTTGGACATTCCAGCAATAAACCATCAATAGCAGTCCATTCAGTAAGTCCATCACCTGTGACAGCTAAAACTTCATTGTTTGCGCCTCTGATCGAGGGAAATGCGTACCCATTGTCAAATTTACCTTGGGCACCGATTTGCAAGGAGTCATTGATTCTAACAATATCATTTGAGAAATCGCCATAAATTAATGGGGAAGAAGAATTCGAATTTTCTATGTATAGTTTATTCGAGGTGGTTTCATTATATCCGGCTTGATTTCCTATAAAAACATTTGAATTCCCAGTTACATTGGAATAACCTGCCTCAAATCCGATTGCAACATTGTTGGCGCCCCCATTTAAAGTTCTTGCTGCGCCATGCCCCATTGCTGTATTAAACCCACCAGTTTGGTTGGATCTTAAAACCTCTCCTCCTAAACCCGTATTAAATGAAGCCGTTGAATTGGAATAAAGCGCTTCTTTTCCAATAGCTGAGTTACCCCCACCTGAAGTATTTTGAGTCATTGAGGCAAATCCAATACTAGTATTATTCTGAGCTCCACTTGCATTCAACTGAGACTGCCAACCAATTGCCACATTATTAAAGCCATTTGTGTTTGCTCTAAATGCTTCATGTCCGATTGCCACATTCCAAAAACCAGAGGTATTACTCATACCACTCTCTGTACCTAAAAAAACATTTTGGTTGGCTGTTCCATCATCAACAGCCCCAGCATCTTTGCCGTAAAAAACAGATTCACCAGTATTGTTTATTTCAAAATGGCCACCGTCCATTACGAAATACTCTGTGCCCCCTAGATCGAATCTGATGACATCATCATCATCCGTTTCTTCCAATTGAATCTTTGTGTCTTCGTCTGCATCTGTAATACCGCCTCCATCGTCAAAAGATAGATTGTTTGAATTCAGTTCTAAGTCTCCATTTATCCTAAGCATATCATTGTCAAATTCGCCATAAATCAAAGCATTTGATGCGTTGGCATTTGAATTTTCGATATAAAGTTTGTTAGAGCCCGTCTCATTCGCACCAGATAACCTGCCTAAGAAAACATTTCCTGAACCAGTTGTCAAGCTTTCACCAGATCTTTGGCCCACCGTAACATTTTGACTCCCACTTGTGATTGATGTTAAACTTTCATCACCAATGGCAACATTAGCACTTCCGCTTCCAGGAGAAGCTGAAGAGCCTCCACATGATTGAAATCCTACCCCTACATTATCCGACCCCGTCTGCATTTGAAACATAGATTGTGCTCCAATTGCAGTGTTTTGCTCACCTGTGGTTAAAAGAAATCCATTAAATGAACCTAAAGTGACATTAAACCTTCCTGTGGTATTTGCCCGAAGAGCAGAATGTCCAACAGCAATATTCTGATATCCGGTTATTGCCGTAGCAGCGCTTATCGTATTAAGAGATTGGTTACCTATTGCAATATTGGCCCAAGATGAAGTCGCAGCTGTCAAAGCACCCTGACCAATGCCTATATTATCATTTGCTGTACCATCATCAGATGAAAGAGCATCATCTCCTATCCCAAATGAAGTGTTAGAATTTAAGATTTCCAACCGCACAACATTATTGCTATTTTTTTCCATTACAAAGTTTTCGGCTCCACCCAGGTCAAAGCGAATGGCATCTTCATCATCTGTTTCTTCCAGTTGAATTTTGGTATCTTCATCATCATCGGTGAGACCAAGTCCATCATTCAACTGGATATTGGCCAATGCAAGATGATCTCCCAAATTATCTCCGGACCCATTGCTGGTCAAGTCTTCCCATGATGATCCGTTATAATAATAAAGATTGTTATCCGTATCTGAATACAGGTCTCCCTCATCTGCTGATGCGGGTGGTGATGCTTGTGGAGTAAGGTGAGCTGCACCAACTATATCAAGAACTTCGGTAGGTGAATC
>JALEGO010000375.1 GCA_022763165.1 Flavobacteriales bacterium | reverse complement strand
CATTAAATAGTAATTCTTGATGAAACTACACTTGTCCATTATGATTCTGATACTATTTGGATGTCAGAATTTGGGGAAATCTGATTATCAAGAATCGCTGAACTCTTTGGCTATTGAAAGGTTTAAGAAAAACTATGAGGTAATACCGAATGAGACCAATGAATACAGCTTGGTGTTCAAAAGGTTCAAAAAAATGGAAGAACTATTAAGCTCTGTGTCATACTTCGTTTATGATCACAAAAAAAAGAATGTTGTTATTCAAGACACTTTATCTTCAGGATCTGTGAAGTGGCATTCAAGCAATGAGGTTATTGCCAATTTTAAAGATCATTCCTCAACCGACAAAAGATCTGTTGTTTATAAGTACGATGTCAAAACTAGGGAAAAACAAATCCTGAATTAGTCAAAATCATAGGCTGATTTGGTTTCAAGAAGGTATCCAAGAAGACGGAAGGTGATGCTGTTTTCCCTGTTATATGTGGCCAATATCTTTTCCCCATGCAAAAAGCAAAAAGATCTCGTACTTAAAGTGAATTCAGAAGTGTAGCCATCATAATCCTTAGTTCCAAAATTAACGTATTTGGGACTATTGGGACAATTCGCTGATTCGTGTGCAACCATAAATTTTGAAGTGTCCTTCGATAATTGAATGGTTCGCGAACCGATTTCAGCAATCAAAGTGTCTGGATGCATCTCAGCGTTGACTTTGAAAACCCCTAGCTTTTGATGATGTGCCTTCAACTCAAAATAACTGCAAGGGTTCAACCTAAAAGTATAAATCGAATCTTTCATAAGTTGGCAGACAGATTTTAGTGTTCTCCCATTTTCCAAGTAGTATTTGATCTGATCTAATCCTTTATCATTGATTTCAACTTTATGAACAAAACTATCAGGCACATAGAATTGGTTATTTATGGCTACAGAGCCAGAATAGATTTGTTCTTTTAGATGTAAATTTTCGAACTTTAAATAGCAATAGTTTTGCGCTATTCCTTTATTAAAAACGAAAATCAATAACCATAACTTAAGCCATTTCATACGATCGTATAGGTTAATAAGAAAACGAATTCCATAGTTTATGAGATCATTTATTACTTTCGCCCTTTGAATCAGAGCTTTGATAGTCATCATTACACCTTGTTTTAACGAAGAGTCAACAATTACTAAGTTTTTAGAGCGACTAGAAATAAATATTAATAAGCTTGATAAAAAGTTCTTAATCTTAGTGGTAAATGATGGTTCAACAGACGCTACGAATACGAAGCTCAACGAATACTCAATTAAAAGTTCCAATGTTTCGCTAAAAATTCTCAACCTTAAGTTTAATGTAGGTCATCAAGGTGCCATATTTCAGGGCCTCTTGTTTTGTAAACATTTAGATTACGAAAATATCATTGTGATGGATGCTGATGGGGAAGATCAACCCGAAGCGATTCCGCTGTTGTTAGAACAAGAAGGATATCAGATTGTAACTGTCAAAAGAAAGAAAAGATCAGAGAGTCTCTTTTTTAAGCTCTCATATTCAATCTATAAGTTGATTTTTAAGGTCATAACGAAAAAAACAATCGACTTTGGAAACTTCTGCATGATCGACAGAACTATAGTAGAACGAATCCAACATACCTCATTTATTCATTTTCCAGCATATCTCTTAAAACAGAAGGCAAAAACTACCTTTATTAAATTCGATCGAGGAAAAAGAATCGATGGAAAGAGCAAGCTTGGTCTCAAGGGCTTGTTATTTCATGCCTTTAAATCAATGATTGAATTTGCCGAGGACCTTTTACTCTTGTTTTTAAGACTTTTTGTTGTAATAATGATCATTTTTTTATTCGTCCTAGGCAATATCTTATATCAAAAGTTCATATCTCACACAGCAATTCTGGGGTGGTTCAGTACGCTAGCAATAAGTTTATTGATTTTGGCAACGTTATGCATTGGTTTTTTCATTCTAGGTATTTTGATGCTCAATCTGATACACCAACAAAATAATAATAGCTCCAAAGAAATCTTTATTGAGAGATAATGCTTAAACGAAAACTGACAAGCTATATTTTTCTAGCGGCAATTCTGATCATTGCCACCTTACTAAGATTTTGGGGCTTGGATTTCCAAAGCTTATGGGTCGATGAGCTTCATACCATGATTGAATCAGCTCCTTATAAATCGTGGACTGAATTATTTGATTATTTAAGCTTAACAGATCAACATCCTCCCTTACACTTTGTCATTGAGAAAGTTTGTTTTGAATGGTTTGGCCACACGGCCTATGTTGCAAGAGTTCCTTCAGTCGTAGCAGGAGTGCTAAGTATTTACTTTTTATTTCTCCTTGGTAAAGAAATTCTCGACAGAGAACTTGGTTTTATTCTATCTATAGTGGGGACCTTTAATTATTATCATATACTCTATTCACAAGAAGCGCGAGGGTACATGTTCGCCTTTATGTTTTGTACACTATCAATCGTTTTTTTAATCAGATTGTTGAAAAACCCAAATTTCAAAATTGCC
Organism: Flavobacteriales bacterium; assembly: GCA_022763165.1. Lineage (GTDB taxonomy): Bacteria > Bacteroidota > Bacteroidia > Flavobacteriales_G > JALEGO01 > JALEGO01. Next base: position 6,520 of record JALEGO010000375.1, on the reverse strand, counting down.
CTATTCTTTGCTCTTGCTGCTCTCGGAATGTTATACAGCCATTATTTCAGTCTCTTTGTTGTGGTGGCTCAGGCTTTCCTCTGCTTTTTAATTTTAATTCAATCTAAAAAGCCTAAAATCCATTTCAAATACTTTCTAATTTCATTCGCAATTATAGGTGTTGCATATGCCCCGTGGCTACCGTTCTTGCTAAACATGACAGGGATAAAATCATTTTGGATTGAAAAAATTCCCACATCCTTTTTGGTAGATTATTTCGGAGAATACTTTGGCAACGCGCCCATAGTTATATCATTTGCCACAATGTCTTTGATCTTTTTTCTGATCAAAGCTTTCATGAACTCAACTGAAAAGGAAACCATTAAAAACCCCTTATCACTTGCACTTCTTACGATTATTGTAATATTCTTCGTAAGTATTGGCATCCCTTACCTCCGATCGATTCTCGTGATTCCCATGCTTCAATGTAGATACACGATTTTTGTACTTCCCTTAGTTTTTCTGGCTTTAGCGTATGGAATTCGATTGATTCAATGGAATATTATGAGATACACCTTTCTTATCCTGTTCGTATCATTTTCATATAGTGCCTTGACATATGACAAAGAATACTATTCTAAAGTCAGCAAAACGGACTATCGGGCAATTGCCCAGTTCTTAAAGGAAGAAGTTGAATTTGACCAGCCAATCATCAATGAAACTGCAAGTTTCCAATTCGACTATTATCTAAGAAAATATGGCTTAACAAATCAACAAATAGGCAAAAACAAAGAGGAAATAATCAAAGGATTTTTGCACAATACGGAACACCCAGAAATTGCGGATGGATTTTGGCTATTAAGATCTCATGGTGAAGATGAGCTCGAAGAAATCGATAGGTTTAAGGAGACTTTCTGCAAAGTAATGCAGCTTAATAGATTTGATGCCACGCTTTGTTACTATATAAACCAGCAAACTGAAAGAAGGAGTTTACGGATTGAATCGAATCATTTTAAAGAGAATGGATCGGCTATGACTTTTGGTAATGAATGGGCTCTTTGGAATGGACTCACAGAAACCAAAAGAATTGCGTTAGATTCCGGAAGTTATGAACTGAGGCTCATCGCAAGAGGCACTCCCGCAGATCATGAATTCCCCAAGGTGGAAATCAAATTGAATAATATGAGTTTAGGGGTTGTAGAGGTCGGCAATTCGAACTTCCTAAATACTATGCTTTTTACATTAAGTGAGCCCTTTGAAGGCTCTATATCCATAGACTTGATCAATGATTTTGTTGATAAGAATGGTAAAGACAGAAATGTATTTATCGATAAAATTGACATCCTAAAAAAATAAAAAACTCATAATCAGAACAATAAGTCCTTATTAAAAATCAATATATGGAATAAGAAGGACTCATGTACCATTTGTTCTGTGAAGTTTGCAATCAAAAACTAGGTGCTGTGATAAATCATGAATTCATTAGGATAAAAGTTTTTTTTGATTCGATTAGTAATTGATTATATTTGAGTTACCAGAATTAATAACTGCAAGAACGAACATAAAGGGTTATTTATTTCACGCAACTGAACAAACGCAAGGAATAATTTTAAGTTTTATTTTTTATTAGCAATCTAATTTTTAAACTATGGCTATAAATTTGGAAAAAGGACAGAGAATTTCTCTAGGATTATCAAATGTTACTTTAGGACTTGGATGGGATCCAAATCAAAGTACTGGAAATGATTTTGATCTTGATGCTTCGGCTTTTTGTTTAGGAGATAACGGTAAAATTCCACAGGACGAATATTTCATTTTTTACAACAACAAATTCTCTCCTGATGGAGCTGTTGAAGGTGCTGATGATGATCAGACAGGAGGCGCATCAGATGGAGATGATGATGAGCAAGTAAAGGTCAATTTGAGTAAACTAGATCCCAAAATCAAAGAGATTGTGTTTGTTGTAACAATCCATGAAGCAACACAAAGAAGTCAAAATTTCGGGCAAGTGCGTAATTCGTATATCAGAATTGTTGACGAGTCATCAAACAGCGAAATAGCTAAATATGAATTAGAAGAGGATTTCTCTGTAGAGACTTCGGTTGAATTTGGAAGACTTTACAAAAAAGATAATGAATGGAAATTTCAAGCCATGGGTGACGGGTTTAAAGAAGGTTTGAACTTTTTCGTAAACAAGTATACTAACTAATCAAAACCAAAACTATGGCTATTAATCTTACTAAAGGTCAAAGAATTGACCTAACGAAAAAAGACTCTTCAGGAGGATCTTCAGCGCTTACTAAATTTTGTGTAGGGGTAAACTGGGGAGCACTTGAAGTAGAAAAAAAGAAGTTCTTTGGAGGCACTAAAAAAGTCAAGAAAGCAGTTGATTTAGACCTTTCTTGTATGATGGTTTTCAAGGACAAAGAGAGATTTGATCATATATATTCTCCTGAGTATAATCCTCAAGCGCTTGCTAAAATTGGTCTTCCTCCTGGGAAACTTTATTCTAGAGATGGAGCACTACAACACAGTGGCGATGACAGAACTGGAGATTTAGACGGAGATGATGGATTGGACAATGAAATCATAAGCGTTGATTTGACCAAAGTAAATCCAGAAATTGAGCAAATCTTCTTTTTCTTGAACAACGCTACCAATGAGGATTTCTATCAAATCCCATTCGCAAAGATCAGAATGTATGAAGGAACTCCCACAAAGGTTGATAATATTTATGCAACGTTTGATGTAGTTTCTGATGCTCAATATAGCGGTCGTAAATCAATGATCATGGGAAAATTGTACAGAAAAGATGGCGAATGGAAATTCAATGCTATTGGAGATGCTACAACTGATCAAGTTTTTGCACAAACTATGAGTACTATCATTAGAGAATACGCTTAATGAGAAGATTACCCGTTTATTTATTATTGGACACTTCAGCTTCAATGACTGGAGAACCAATTGAATCGGTAAAAAATGGTGTTCAAATGTTGGTTAGCGCCTTAAGACAAGATCCTTATGCGCTTGAAACAGCATTTTTGAGTATAATAACTTTTAGCTCTTCGGCCAATCAGTTAATCCCATTAACTGAATTGGCCCTTTTTCAAACACCAAATTTAACAGCGCAGGGCACTACTTCCTTGGGGGCAGCTTTAGACTTACTCAGTAATAAAATTGATACTGAAGTGGTAAAAACGACAGCTGAAAAAAAGGGAGATTGGAAACCAATGGTGTTTATTATGACCGATGGCGTTCCCACAGATGACTGGCAGAAAAGCTTAACTACTTACAAGACAAAAAAAGTTGGCGTTACCATTGCTTGTGCCGCAGGAGCACAAGCTGATACAGGTATCCTTCAACAAATAACGGAAGTAGTTGTGCAATTAGACACTGCAGATGCAACAAGTATTGGAGCATTCTTCAAATGGGTTTCAGCAAGTGTTAGTACAGGAAGTCAAAAAGTTGAATCAGGTATTGAAATGGAGGCAAAAACACCATTAGAATTGCCACCTCCCCCACCAGAAATTAATCTTGTAACATAAAACAACCTTTTTAAATGAGAAGATTACCAGTTTATCTGTTAATTGACACTTCAGGCTCTATGATTGGAGAGCCTATTCAAGCTGTTAATGTTGGCCTTCAAACAATGATGGCTTCATTGCGACAAGATCCACACGCTCTTGAATCCGTGCACCTTTCAATCATAACATTTGATAAAGAGGTCAACCTCATTTTTGAGCTCACTGAGCTTTCAAGTGTTCAAATTCCTGAAATCAAAACTCCAGAATCAGGACCAACTTTTCTAGGTGAAGCGCTGAAATTGTTGAATACAAGAATTGATGAAGAAATCAAATTATCCACAGCAGATGCCAAAGGAGATTGGATGCCGCTATTATTCGTTATGACCGATGGAAAACCCAGCGATATTCAAATCTTTGAAGAGCATTATCCTAAATTAAAAACAAAGAACTTTGGAAGTATTATTGGATGTGCAGCCGGCCCAAAAGCAAAAGAAAGCTACTTAGAATTGTTTTGTGACAAAGTGGTCAGTCTTGATACCACAGATGCCAATGCCTTTCAACAATTCTTTAAGTGGGTATCAGCATCAGTAAGTGTTGGAAACAGAAGTGTTGGTGCTGCTGATGATGTGGTCTTACCCCCACCACCACCTGAGGTCAATTTGGTTATATAACCTAGTATTTAGGACTTAATAAAAAACTTATCATGAGAAGATTACCAGTATTTTTTGTCGTTGATGTATCAGAGTCAATGGCTGGAGAACCCATCAACAAAGTTGAAGAGGGAATTCGAACAATCATTACAGAATTAAAGAAAGATCCATATGCACTTGAGACTGTTTATGTGTCGATAATTGTGTTCGCAGGAAAAGCCAAGACACTTGTACCACTTACAGATATCATCTCATTTTATCCGCCCAAATTTTCTATAGGCGCTGGAACTGGATATGGCAACGTTCTTCGACATTTGAGATCAGAAATGGAATCCAATGTTAAACAAACCACTTTGGAAGCAAAAGGAGATTGGAAACCTATTGTCTTCTTTATGACCGATGGGAATCCAACTGATAACTATGTTATTGATTTAGGCGCATGGGAACAGACTTACAAAGACAAAACGAATACGGTAATTATTTCTATTGGAGACAATGCAAATCCAGGAATTTTAAAAAGAATTTCTGAACAAATATTGGCCTTTGATGAGGCCAACGGAGAATCATATGCAGAGTTCTTCAAGTGGGTTACTGCATCTATTAAAATGCAATCTCAAAAAGTTGATGAGGGTACTGGAGATGGAGAGATATCTTTATCAGGTTTTGACACGAGTAAACTGAAAAAAGTTGATCCCATCAATGAATCAGATGTGTCTGATACTGATGAACAATATGCAATCTTTCAAGGCAAATGTCAAAACACAAAAAACAACTACCTTATAAAATATAAAAAAGGATCGGCCAACATGGGCTTTATCGATATGCCCAATTTGAATGTTCAAACGTTTAGGCTTGAAGGATCTTACCTCTTAGACAATCAATATCAAGAGTTGTCAGATGAAAGCTCACTGAGTTCTTCTAAGTCCTTTTCTACCGAAAATCTCAGAGGAATGCCCAATTGTCCAGCTTGTCACAATAGATTTGGAATGGCGATTTGCAGCTGCACCAAGATATTCTGTTTAGATGGTGGTGGTCAACAAACTTGCCCACATTGCGGAACCACAGGAAATTATGGAGCCGGAGAAGGACATATAGACCTTGAAAGACAGCAGGGCTAATATGGAAACATCACTTGAAGAGATACAAAAATCTCTTGCCGAGCTCAAACAAAGAGTCGTCAATACAGACACAAAGGCTCCATTAGAAAACTGTATTTCTGAATTTTCTGATTTGCTTGAAACCTTCAAAAATCAATATGAGAAAATCGAGCAAATGAATGCCAATAACGAACTTCTCGAACCAACCTTGGAAGAAGAAGCATCGGAAACAGTAGCCATTGAAACCTCGTCCGAGTTTACTGAAGAGCCAAGTGAAGATTTGGAAGAAACAATTGAAGAAAGTGTTGACAAGTCCGAATTAACACCCACAATTGATAACCTTGATAAGATTTTAGATGAAAACCCAGAACCAAATATTGTACAAGCCATGACTTATTATCTTAAAAATGCCATGGTAAATGTTGATTATGAGTTTGAATTGGCTCAACTCGATTTGACTGACATTGTTATTACTGATGTTTTACTATCTGGTGAGACTTCTTTAAATGATATTGGTTTAGAATTTTCCCTTAAAGAGAATACAATCACAGGAAGGCCAAATTGTGCAGGTGAATTTGATTTTAACATTACGTATGATTACACCGGATATGTCAATCCGAACAGAGAACTAATTCTAGAACCAAGATCATTAAAACTTACAGTAATACCCGATCCAAAAAGTCTTTGGCAAGAAAATGAACCGGAGGAAGGCAGTCCTTTTTTCAAGGATCATTTTCATTTTGACCATTTGACCTTTCATGGATTCCAAATCTATGGTGGAAGCCTCAGAGGAAGATCCCATGCGCATGCAGGAACTTTTAGGGATGATCATTTTATTATTGACACAATCAATGACAGATGTGCCTTTCTGGCTGTAGCAGATGGGGCAGGTTCAGCTAAGTTCTCTAGGGAAGGTTCAAAAATTGCTTGCGAGACCAGTTTTCAAACTGTAAAAGAGATTTTGAATGAGTCTTTTGATGGCTTATCGGAAAAACTAAACGAGTTTAAAACCAATCCCAAAGATGAAGATCTTGTCCGAAGTATTCAAACTGAAATCTATAATTTACTTGGTAGTGCAGTTAGAGATGCAAGAAATAATTTGATCAGCTCTGCGAACGAAAATGGACATGATTTAAAGGACTATTCAACAACATTGTTATTCACTATCATTGTTAAGTTGGACTATGGCTACAGTTTGATATCTTATGGTATTGGAGATGGGGTGATTGCCTACACTCAAAATGAAATCAAGTTATTATCGAAGCCTGAT
>JALEGO010000374.1 GCA_022763165.1 Flavobacteriales bacterium | reverse complement strand
GTCTGAAGGAAAAAAGCTTAAGTAAGCGGCATCCTCACAAATGTCCAAAAATTGCCGCCAGGCCTCTTTGTCATCAGGAAAACGTTTTAAAAAACTCCGCCAAATAGATTCATCATTCTGAAAGTGCCATTCAATGAACTTTCTGGTATATTCAATTTTTAACTTCGTAATCTCAATTGCAAATTCTCTATCAACAGTTAGTTCAAACAATTTGTCCAGTAGACCCAAACAATGCTCTGCTTCTTGTATGTTTAAATTCTTATCAAGAGTTTCTATAAGCGTGAATAATGCAAGTTCAGGATCTTCATTGACTTGCTTGGTTAGATAATCAAGGTGTTCTTGCACTTTTTTATTTCAAGTTAGTAAAATCAAAAAGAAAACCCCAGCGCTGCTTTCAGCACCAGGGTTTCTAACCGTCTTATTTTTAATATTTTGACTATTGAAAGTTTATACTCAAGTTTTTGACATCTAAAGGATTGTATGGCGTCATATTTGGCAATCTTGTATCAAGGCTGCTGTAGTTTGAGCTAGGTGACGTTCCAGCCTGAACAAAACCTCCTTGATCAAAATAACCAGGTGCTTCGGTATTGTACAAATATCCTGCCACAGTTGCTGAGTCAATTCCTGGCCATGTATCATGTATCTGATCGGAGAAAACTTGCTGTATTGAATTGTCCACTAAGAGTACTTGGCGATCTGTAGAATTGGTGTTGCTAAGAGGAATTCCAACTTCAGCCACACCGATATCCAAATCCTGACGACCAGCGGCTACAAAAGCCCAATTGTAACCTACTGAATCATTGAAGAATTTAGCATTTGGATGATTCGAGTTGCCAAATACATCAACAGTTGTTCCTGTTCTCCCAGCAAACATCTTCATATTATCCACAGCATATAGATCTGTCAAAGGACTTGCTACTGGAAGATCAGCGATGTAAACGATCATATGCTCGTCATATCCTAAAGAACTGCTTTGCGTGTAATCTACTCGAATCATCGCATCAGGTGCGTTCTGGTGACCTGTTCTATCAAGATTATATAACTTGATCAAAGCTACTCCTTCAACAGGGCTGTTATTCCAAAAAACTTGCATTGCATATCCGCCATCGGGATTCGATGTTGAAGCAGCATCCCAAATGGTTAACCTATATCCATAGTTGACTCCCTCAAATGATACGTTCTCTACAATCTCTACATCTTTCGTTCGATTGTCATCGTCACTTTGATATGAAAACGTCATGGCTTGGTCTAAATCATAGACCGCGATGGCAATCATAATATGTTGAACAATTTCAGCTGCCCCTTCACCTACAGCAATAAAATTTGCCAAGTGTCCATATATTTGATTACCACCAAGTGTATCTGTTCCGGTAGTTTTACCTCCGCCAGCGCTTTCATGACTGATAGCATCAGGAATATCTACTTTAAAGTTGGTTGGCAAAACTGACTGTGAATCTTTAATGGGTTCATTTTGCTCTTTCCGACATCCGGTTATTACTAAAGAGGTTAGTGCAAGGACGGTTATGATTAATTTTATACTTTTCATATCTATGTGTTTTAAACTTATTACTATTTCAATTTTTCAATTGAACCGGGTTCATAAGTAATACACAAGTACTAATTTTTACCCTATGTTTTTTCTGAAGAAAATATTAATTCATTGATTTACATATAATTAAAATGAAGTTAAATTCTGAAACACTGGAGTATATTGATCAAAGTGTGCTTTGTTGGTTGGCCACATCATCGAATGATCAACCGAATGTGTCACCAAAAGAAATATTCGATGTTCATAACAACACCATTATCATCGCTAACATTGCTTCACCTCAATCAGTAAAGAATATCAAGAGCAATGAAAAAGTATGTGTTTGTTTTTTGAACATCCTCAGTCAGAAAGGTGTTCAGATTAAAGGGACTGCTCGAATCTTAACTTCAAAAGATTTGGACTTTAAAAAGGCATTAGTGCATTTAGAAAAAAAGACATTGAAGAAATTCCCTATCATATCAATTATTCAGGTTTCTCCTTTGTCCAGCAAACTGATTTTAGCTCCAAGTTATATTTTCTATCCTGAAAAAAGTGAAAAACAAAAGATAGAAGAAGCCAAAATGCAATATAGACTTAATCAATAAACGTAATGTCACAAAAATCTTACTGAGGATTCCTTTTGATGAAAAGTATTCGGGCTTTTCAGAAAGCTATATTTCATGCCCAAAATTAAATGAGTCAAATTATGATGAGGCATTTGCGAATCTCCTAAAATCAAATCATAGTTCATTAAGCCAAAGTCAAAGGACAAGCCTTTTCCAAGATACAGCTGGAACCCTCCACCAATGCTCCACATTTTCAAACCTTCAATTTTATCATGACTTGTTGGACCACACATACATAAGTTTCCAATATTATACCCCAACTCTAAATACACTCTGTTACCTTCAGGAGTCCTATATCCGATCTGTTGGAAAGGACCAACGACATAATGATTATCCCAAGGTTCCCAAGAGAAGCCTTTATTTCTAAAGACCCCTAAACGCATCCCAGTCATTAATCGGCCATCCCAATAAGCCAAACCTAAAAACGAGTTTAGTGAGTATTCTTGGTATATGAATTCATCAAATAAGCCAGCGTTGTCACGAGTGTCCCATTGATAATTGAAAGAAGTTCCTAGATGCAACTCTGGAAGCCTCAATGTTGATTGAGCATTTCCAATCAAAGTAAAACTCACAGTCAACAACAAAATAAACAGCAGTCTCATAGTTATAAAGTTGATAATTTTCCACAAAAATTGGACCAAATACAACTTATTAGCATTAATTTGAAAAGATGCTTAATCCAGTAGCTTCATTCATCTTAAAACATCAGAATCCCCAAAAGGAAATCATGCTTTTTTTACATGATTACTTCTTAAGTAAAGAAGGAGTTACCACGAGGATTAGCTATAAAATCCCTTTCTACTATGGCAATAAATGGTTATGTTATTTAAATCCTTTGAAAAACGGATCAGTTGACCTATGTTTCTGCCGTGGATATAAGTTATCAAACAAAGAAGAACTCCTCAATATGAAGGGGAGAAAATACATCTCATCGCTAAATTTAACGGATTTTGAATCGATCCCTTTTGAAGGCATTGCCTCGATATTTGAAGAAGCTATGATGCTGGATCAAAATCTTTGAACTATTCCATCAAGTGCCGAAACTGTCCGAAGTGTTTTGGGTTATCCGGTTGTTCAACTGTCAAGCGTTTTAGGTTTTTCAAAAGCTCTAAACCTTTTAGGCTTTTTATATCATACTCTTCGGTCTCACCATGCCATTGAGGGTATAATAAATGATGAATATCTAAACCCCCTCCTGTCCAATAGAGTTCTTCAATTCGGTCTAACTTAGCTTGATCTATGTCTACATTTATTACCCGCTGTAAATTGTACATATCCAAGCAATAATCATCAAACGCATATAACTCTGGCCAGTGAAATTCACCTATTTCTTGGAGGCTGTTGAGCACCGCCAACTTCAAAATGGGATCTTCAAAGGGTGCTGTATTAAACTCAATTTCATTTAATACATCTACATGTATTCCCTTAGACATCAAATCTTGCAAAATCATTTGTTGATCTTCATTCGGTTTTGAATTGATAAATACTCTTTTCAGATTTAAACATTCTTTAAGGACCGACAGATCAGCTTCATCAGTAACCCCAACACAAAGGCTCTTCAAATTTTTTAGTTCTTTTATTGGGGTAAGATCTGATAAAGTAGATGCTGGAATCGATAAAACCTCCAATTCCTCTTGGGTTTCAATACCAGAAACATCCTTTATGAAGTAATCTTCCAGGGTCAACTCATAAGGGTCATCTAGATATTCTATTGAGAATGGTTGATCATCATGAGGCCAGGAGATTGCTCTTAGTTTTTCGCTAATATCTACTTGTTTAGCCTCTTCTACAGTCAGTGCATCAAATGTGATGCTTTCGGCTATTGCCAAGATCAGGTTGTCTTCCATTTTTGCTTTGAAATTAAGCATTTTATAGCGTAATTTAACTGGATATCAAATGAAATTCAAACCGAAGAAAATAATCATAGCCATACTTCTTGTGATCATAGGCGCAATAATCATTCACTCTTTTTCTTTGGAAGAAGATGGTGGAGCAAAAAGTCTTATTAGGAGGACGATTAAGGAAGTCGTAAGAAACCTATAGTTAGTTTTTAATCAAAACGCCCTTGCTAATGGGTTTCTCCGACCAAACCTGGTATATGTACGTCCCCGAAGCTAGATGAGACAAATCAACTTGCTGGGATACTTGAAATTGTTCAAGCAGTCTACCAGATAGGTCATAAAGTTTGAAATCACATTGACCTAAATTCAATTTCGAATCGATGAAAACCTCAGATTTAAACGGATTTGGATAAACTAGAAGCTTATCTGTAATTTCCATTTCACTTTTTACAAAAACTGGGATTGACACTTGATTATTCAACATGTGTCTCCAGGCGCTCTCAAAAGGATGATTCCCCGATTGATCTAAGGGCAGTTCACAGTCAATTATAATATCACTATGAGGGTCATAACCTGCTCCGTTGCATCCGGGATTTGTGTATGAGGCATGATCAAAAGTATTGGAATCTGTCATTAGGACATGTGTGTAGGAAAATGGAGAAGAGGTAATATCCACGTTAATTTCACTACCGAAGTTGGTTAACCCAAATAACTGATAAACATCAAGTCTTCCAGGACCTCCATTTTGCTCATGATAAAATGCATAATAACTAGAATCGCTAGTGAGTCGAGCATCATAAAACCAAGAAGGCTGATTTAATGGTGTTTGTATATTCGCATTTTGATCTGAAGGACTATTAAAAAACAAGACTCGGTACAATAAGTGGTCTCTAGCCAAAAGGGCGGCATGCCCTCCTCCCTGGGAATGGCCTGCTATTGCAATATTTTGCCACAATATATTACCCTGAGGGTCAATAAAATTATCCCACCCGAAGGTCGGAGCAGTATTGTTCAAATGCATGAGCACTTTTTTCAATCTATTTAGAATTGCATTTGAAGAATCCACCTGAACCTCATTGCTTAAATCCGTACCATAGATGATTTCTGATCTCGCTTTTTCCGAACATAAAGTATCTGTTGTGGCGTTCGTACCGCAAACACCTGATATCGAAATGGTATTTTTATAAACCAAGCCCAAGCTGTGATAGCCTTCTTGCGCACCCAATTTGAGAAACTCTGTGTAGTGCTCACCTGGGCGAGCTCCAGTTCCTGGCAGGAATAGCAAAAGTTTATTCTTTTTGGTAACACTTTGATCCAGGAAGATTTGATGCCTGACAGTATCCCCTGCCGTAAAATCTAAATCTATAGTTGAATCTGTTAGAATTGCTGCAACTTCACTGTGGATAAGTTGTGCTTGAACCATACTACAGAACATAAGCACATTGATACAAAAAAATAGCCTCATATATCAAACTTAACTATTTCGGCAGTATTTAGCTAAGTATTAGAATGATATATGGATTTCACTGATCCCAAAACTTTATGTTGCTTACAGGTTCGGGAAGAGATAACCTTCTTGCGGTTATGGGCAATTATCACTCGTTTTCTTTGAAGTAGTGCGGTGCTGTGAAAAGTCATATTTGAAGGGATCAAAGAAATAGCTGGGGCTCTTTAGTCATATCCACAACTAGAAATTCAATATTATCCTTTGAGAAATAATGTAGTTTTATACCAACATTTTTTGCACGCAAAGTACTGAAGTCCATTTTTTTATCTAGCCGATAATGAAAAGTTTCTATTTGCTTTTGGATAAAGTAAGAGCCGTTTTGACCATTCTTCAATTCCTGCTGTGAAGTAGCAAATATCACATTGAAATGAACCTTTTCATTTGAATAATATAAACTGTCAATTTTAGCCAGGGGTGAAATCTCCAAAGGCAATTGGTCCTTCACTGATTTTACGTAATTATCCGAAATTCTTTTTGAAATAATTTTAAAATGCCATTCCCCCAAGAACATTTTCTCATCCACATCCAATTTTTCGACCTCCTCTAATCTTGTGATGATTGCATCAGTTTTTAATGAATCAAAATCGAGCCATGAAAGAACCAATTCAGTTAAATGAGATTTACGATCTTCATTCAATTCACGAAGTTCAACTTTTGGTTGATAAGTTTCCTCATGGATGTTTTCCTTATTCTTTCTTGTGATTAATTTAAAAAAGACAACAATCAGCAAGACGGTCCCAAGCAAAACTAAAAGCTGTTTTGCCTGGGTCTTGGGCTTTGCTTTTGAAATACTACGATCCCATTGTATTGAGGAAATGGCCCCAGGAAAGTTCAAGATTTCTGGAATTTGCAAAGCCTCTAATGAACCTAAGAATGGATATAATTCTCCAGAGATAAGTTTTTTTTCATTATGAATTGATAGAATCTTTTCGCGTTCTGCGTCATTATTTCCAAAGAGATCTAGATCTGATTTTTTCTGATCCTGAGAAAAAAAGATTTTTTCTTCCCAATCTTCTTCTGTGCCTTTGATTTGACCCCAGCTTCGTTCTTCTGCCTCTATAAGCCCAAAATCAAAAAAACGGACAAGTTTGTTCTTTTGAAAATGCCAATATGCAAAGCCATCCACAATATTCTCAGTGCAAAAAGCATAAATGTTTTGTGAAAATTCTGTACGGAATTCCTCTAAAAGCTTCATTACATCATACAGCGAATTTAGTTGAATAAGAATCCAATCTCCCTGATATACTTGAGACATGACAAACTGAACATCTGATTCGGATAGGATGTCCTTCAGTTTATTCCAATAAGAATCCCTGGAAGAATCATCAGTTTTGATATAAATATGATTGCCACCCGCCATTGAATAAATCGTTTGAGACGATCAAAAATAACCTTTTAGCAGGACTTGATCTAGCCACAAAAAATACCCTTTAAAGTTATGACTTGCAATTATTTACAATAATCTCAAGCATTAAATCAACAGCTTGTGTTATCTCTTCCCGAACCTATAGGCCAAATTGAATTCATTGGTATACTGTCTTCCTTCAAATATAAAAGTCTTACAAGCATACCCCAACTCCCAATGACTCCAGATATTGACTGAAATAAAACCAGAAATATCTTCGTTCCAATTCACTCTAGATCCTAAAACAATAATGTCCCTAATTTTGAAAACATGATTAAATGTATACCTCATACGGTTGGCATTTTGCCGCACCATTAAACCAGGTGTATATTGAATATCTCCAACAGATGGTAGCTTAAAATTCACCTCCAGGAAAGCACTGGAAGACCAATTTTGAAAATCACTGTAAAGCAAGGAGCCCATTCCAAACTGAACAACATCAGTTTCGAGGTAAGACCCTAAATTCAGGGTTCCAATATAAGCATCATTATTTTCACAAAGTAAATGACAATTGGTTCCAGTATTTATGAGTCCAGGAGCTATTCCAAATCCAATTTTCTTATCTCCATCATCATGAATGTAATTTACAGCAACATCATAATATTTTGAATGTTCTTGGCCAATCTGTGAAGAGGTGTGGTTAAAACCAATAGCCATTTTCTTGACGGGAAAACGAAATTGCGCGTTCAGTTTAAAGTTTTGATATCCAATAAATCCGGCTAAGTGCTCAAGACTCGTATTTACAGCAAAATTTTGATCTAAACCGAGAGCTCCAGGATTGTATAAGCTTCTCTGTTTGTATTGAAATGACCCTGGATCATTGAATTGCGCTTTGGTTTGATTGTGCACTAAAAAGCCACAACATAAAATCCACAAATATAGACTCCTCATTATTTCCTCTTTTAGGGAAATAATACCCTAGAAAGTAAAAAGTTACGAGCTCATTTCTATTTTTTGTGTCTTTTGTAAAGTAACTCTTCTATTTCTGCAAGAGTGACGTTTTTATGCCTTAACAATAAAGTCAAATGGTACAACAAGTCCGCAGCTTCATTCTTAAACAGATCTAATTGATCATCTTGAGCTTCAAGGATCAACTCCACAGCTTCTTCCCCAACCTTTTGAGCGACTTTTTTTAATCCTTTATCAAACAATTGGTAAGTGTATGAACTTGGATCTTTATCAGCGATTCTGTTACTTATAATGGCCTCTAGTTTATGGAGGAAATGATCAGACTCACTGGTCTTAAAACAAGAGTTCGAGCCCTGATGACAGGTGGGACCTTCAGGTTTTACTAATATTAAAAGAGCATCTTGATCACAGTCAATGTAAATATCTTTAACGATTAGAAAATTCTTAGAAGACTCGCCTTTCGTCCACAGTCTATTCTTACTTCTACTAAAAAAAGTGACTTTGTTTTCGTTAACCGTTTTTTGCAGCGATGCATTACTTGAATACCCGAGCATTAAAACCTGACGCGTGTGAAAATCTTGGATTATTGTGGGAACCAAGCCATCCGCATACTTTGCAAAATCAACTTTTTCAATTTCGAATTTTGACATTGTTTTCTATCAATTTAGTTTTTAGTAATGGAATTGGAATTTCACCAAAATGAAAAATACTGGCTGCCAGTCCCGCTGTTGCCTTGGTTTCAGTGAAAAGAGATTGAAAATGCTCTATGGCCCCAGCTCCGCCAGAAGCAATTATTGGTAGCTCTACATTTTCACAGATAAGGTGGGTTAATTCTAAAGCGAATCCATCTTTTACACCATCATGATCCATTGATGTTAACAAAATTTCTCCAGCTCCAAGATCTTCAACCTTGCGGGCCCAGTCAATCGCACTTAGGCCTGTGTCATTTGTTCCTCCCTTAGTAAATACTCTGTACTCCTTATCAACCAACTTAGCATCAATAGCAACAACTACCGCCTGATTTCCCAGAGTATTACTCAATTCAGAGATGAGTTTTGGTCTTTTAACAGCACTTGAATTAATCGATATTTTATCGGCTCCTGCATTAATGATTTCGAGCGCTAAATCCACTGAATCAATACCACCACCAACCGTAAATGGAATATCAAGTACCTCCCCTATCTTTTGCACTAATGGGATTAAAGTCTTACGCTTTTCCAAGGTAGCTGATATGTCCAAAAAAACAAGTTCATCAGCCCCTTCTCTTGCATATTTTTTGGCAAGATCGACTGGATCCCCAGCGTCTTTAAGATCTGTAAAGTTGACTCCTTTAACGGTACGACCATCCTTAATATCTAGACATGGTATGATTCTTTTTTTTAGCATCTATTCAAGAATATAAAAAATGAGACCTACTGAAAAATAGTTCAGATAAGTGTTTGATTTAGTCGTCAAGAAGCTAGATCCGCTATTAATACCGCTAAGTGAGATTTCATTATCATCAATGAATTTCGCCTTATTTCCCCAGAGACTAGTCCATTTAAAGCTAAGAGCTCCATGACCACCTACAAATTCATATTTGCCCCCTGCTTCCAATCCAAGACTGCCAGTTGTGGATTCGTTAATGATGTGCTTGGTTGAACCGAAATCATCATCTATATTTCGATAGGTTGCTTTAATCTTTCCATTCCAAACCCTAAGCCCTACTAAAGCATTTACGATAGGTACCAAAGGAAAATCAACAACTTCAGAAAAATCAAAACTGATTTTCCCATGCACTGGCACTACATTTTGTTTTAGACGTGCATCTATCTTATATAGATTACTCCACAATGTATCAGTGTAAACAATGCCATCCGCATTTGAAGACAAAAAATGACTTCCGATTGAAAATCCAGCAAGAACTGGAGATTTCAAAATATTCCAATTAAGTCCCAAATTCCACCCATATGGATTATTTGGTGCTGGTTTATCTATGATTCCCCAACCGAGATCGAAATCTAGATAGCCTCTTTTCTGAGCTTCAGTGATGTGGCTCATTAAAAACAAAGAACCTGATAAAAGTAGAACGTAGTAACCTTTCATAATTAATGTCTTGATTGAAAACTCAATAAATCTTCAAGTTTGATTGTGTTTTCATATATTGCTTTTCCTATTATTACAGCTTCACAGCCCAAATGTTCAAGCCTTTCTAAGTCCTCTATATTTCTTACCCCTCCACTTGCGATAAGCTTTATATTCTTAAGATCAATTAGCTTTTCATACAATTCATAAGATGGCCCTTCGAGCATCCCATCTTTGGCAATATCAGTGCATATCACATAACTAGCACCTTTATTGAGGTATTCGTTGATGAAGTCCAAAACATAGAGCTCAGATGTTTCCAGCCAACCATGTGTTGCGATTTTCTGATTCTTACAGTCCGCACCCAGAATAATTCTGTCGCTATATGCTTCTAACCATTGCTGAACAAGATCTGGATCAACAACTGCTAAGCTTCCTACAGTGACCTGTTGTGCTCCACTATTGAAAACTACATCCAAGTCTTGCTGAGATTTCACACCGCCTCCAAAATCGATTTGTAGCTTTGTTTGAGATGCGATTTGTTCCAAAATCTTATGATTGACGACTTTCTTTGACTTCGCGCCATCCAGATCTACAAGATGAAGATATTGAATACCTGAGGCCTCAAAACTTTTAGCCACTTCTACTGGATTCTCATTGTAAATTTTCTTTCGACTATAGTCTCCCTGAGTAAGCCTGACACACTTACCCTCAATAATATCTATGGCTGGGATGATTTTCATAAACTTAAAAAGTTTTGCAACAATTGAGCTCCAACTTCGGACGATTTCTCGGGATGAAATTGGCAAGCGTAAAAATTCTCTTTCTCCAAAACAGCGCTAAATTCCACCATATACTGGCATCGCCCTGAAGTTGAATCACATAATTCAGCAAAATAGGAATGAACGAAATAAAAATCTTTGAAATGCAAGTTTTGAAGCAGAGTCGAATTTTCTTCTGTATAGACTTCATTCCATCCCATGTGAGGCACCCTATCTTCAGCTGGAAATTTCAATACTTTGGTATTAAAAATATTCAGTCCCATCACACCGCCTTCATCAGTATATTCACACATCAGTTGCATACCCAAGCATATTCCTAGGATTGGTTGGCTTAAAGCAGGTATGAGCTCCCAAACACCTGATCTCTGCAGACTTTCTTTGGCAGAAGCCGCATGACCTACACCAGGAAAGATGATTTTATCTGCGCTTGCAAGCACATCCAAATCGCTGGTAACAATACTTTCTACATTCAATCTATGTAGAGCATTGACCACTGAGGTCGTGTTTCCCGCGTTGTATTTTATAACTGCAATCATATTGTCACAATACTTTTTGCAGTGAAAAAGCTCCAACACACGTTATTCCAATAGTTGAATTAATCATAATACGCCTTTAGTACTAGGTAAAAGAAATTGATCATCTTGTTTGATAGCCATTTTGATGGCCTTAGCCCATGCCTTGAAGATGGATTCAATTTTGTGGTGTTCATTGGTGCCTTCCGCTTTAATATTCAAATTACAAAGTGCATTGTCTGAAAAGGATTTGAAAAAATGATGGAACATTTCAGTCGGCATATCTCCAACTCTTTCTCTTTTAAATTCAGCATTCCAAACAAGCCAAGGACGTCCACCAAAGTCGATTCCCACTTGCGCCAAGCAATCATCCATTGGAAGGAGAAACCCGTAACGTTCAATTCCTTTTTTAGAACCAATTGCCTTTTGAAAAGCCGAACCCAAAGCCAAGCCTGCATCCTCTATAGTGTGATGTTCATCCACATGCAAGTCTCCATTCACTTTGACATTAAGGTCAACTTGTCCATGGCGGCCTAATTGATCCAACATATGGTCGAAAAAAGAAAGTCCTGTATCGATTTTCGTCTTTCCAGAACCATTTAAGTCTAAGAATATCTCTATGTCCGTTTCTTTCGTTTTTCTCGAAATAGTAGCTGTTCTACTCTGTTGTTTTATGAAATTCGCGATCTCTGTCCATGACTTAGCATTCAATGTAGCTGAAGGGTTTGCATCTCCAAGTTTAATAGATTGACAACCTAGATTTTGCGCCAATTCAATATCTGAGTCTCGATCGCCAATGACAAATGAATTCTTGAGATCATAACTCCCATGAATATATTTTTGCAACATGCCAGTGCCCGGCTTTCTATTGGGAGAATCATCTTCAGGAAAGCTTGGATCAATAAAAACATCTTCAAAACGAATGCCTTCTGCTTTCAAAGTTTGGATGATAAAGTTTTGGACTGGCCAGAATGTATCTTCTGGAAAAGAGGAAGTCCCTAAACCATCTTGATTTGTGACCATCACCAATTTATAATCCGTAGCTTTCACTATTGTCAGCAAACCTTGAAAAACACCAGGGTAAAACTCCAGCTTTTCGAAACTATCTAGTTGATAATCAATTGGTGGCTCAATCACCAAAGTTCCATCTCTGTCTATGAATAATATTTTTTCCATTTAAAGACACTTTATTCTATTCGAACTCCGATTATACATATATCATCAGTTTGCTCGAGATCTCCTTTCCAATCAATTAATTCTTTTTCTAGAATAGTCTTTTGTTCATTCATGGATAACGATTTTTCGGAAAAGTCAAGAAACATCCTTTTAAGCTCTTTGTATTTAAACTTTTTGTTTTTTGGACCACCGAACTGATCAGGATAACCATCCGTTATCACATATACTACATCTCCTTCCAATAAAGAAATCTGGTGGTTGGTAAAGGATTTTACCGCTTCATGATCCCAACCTCCTATTGGCTGTTTATCTCCTTTAATTTCATATAATATATGACTTGAAGAAGCTAAGATTTTGTCATGTGGAATTGTAGGGTTGTCTTTATGCCTAACAATGTAAATGGGATTGTTCGCTCCAGAAAACTCAATGGTCTTAGCCTTTTTATTCAAAAAGCACATGGATAAATCCATTCCATCTTTGATGGCATTGGATTCTTCTTTTTGCTTTAGATTTTCTCGAACGGCAACATCCAAATATTGCAAAAACTTTCCTGCATT
>JALEGO010000373.1 GCA_022763165.1 Flavobacteriales bacterium | reverse complement strand
GTTTACTGATAGTGGATTAAGGCACTTAACAAGTGAACTTAGAAAAGTATGTAATATTGACTTTACAATTCATAGATTACGTCATACGTTCGCCACCTTAATGATTGAAGGTGGTTGCGATATCTACTCTCTCTCCAAAATGATGGGTCATAGTGATATTTCTACAACTACTATCTATTTATCAACTACTACTGAACATTTAAGAGGTCAAATAATGAAACACCCATTGAATAGGTAATTATTACTAATTCAATATTTGTAGTTCTTTTCCCATTTGCTCTGCAATCAGTTCAAGAGCGAAATAGCTTGCTGACATATATTCATAACCTTTAAGAACAATAGGTTTACCTATTGTTGCTTGATATTTTTTAAGTGTTGAATGTATTTCTAATTTGTAGGTGTTATAAAAGTTCTCAATGTCGGAGTGAAATATGAAGTAGTTTGCTATACCAGTTGAGGCATTTGTGTCTTGAATATCTGTAAAAAATTGCTTTGGATTGTCATCGTAATTGAGTGCATCATTGGCTATATATTTCCTTATGCCTTCCTCAGATTCATTACTTATTCTGGTTAGTTTCTTTTTTAGTGATGCGCTGTTCATAGTGAAATTATATCACCAAGCATAGTGTTTAAATATAGGTCGAATCAACTTATCCCGAGCTTATCCAATATAGTTTGTACGACCGGCGAAAAAATTATCCGTATGGATAATTCTATGAATACAATGTGATGTATAGAATGTACATTCTTGATTCGCTACAATACAAAAGTGCCAGTGGAGCATAACCCCCATCTGGCACTTTTATTTTATGATACATTCAAAAACTCTATTAAAGAATTTACGAACTGAGTCACCGCTTGATCAAAAAGATGTTGCCCAACTTTTGGATATGAAAGCAAGTAACTTAGTACGCTATGAACACGGACATCGGAATCCGCCGCCAGAATTGCTTCTGACATATCACATGCTCTTTGATGCCTCTATGAGAGATATCTTTGCACCAATGTACAAACACATAGCCGATACGCTCATAGCACGAAGTCAAAGACTTATTGCAGAGCTCAGGGCTCACAATTCATCAAAGAGCCTCTATAAATTATCTTTTATTACCGAAGTTGTCAATAGATTAAACACAGTCGTGCCGTATGAGTCAAGAGAGTAAACGAAGTACCTTGAAGGTCGTTATGGCACTCTTTCTGCATTCTCGTGGTTTTAGCATTGCCATTTTAGAAGATGCTCTTACGGTTATTAATGCGTATAACGTGGTATTACACAAATACCCTATTTCAAACGCTACTATTCTTCAAAAAGTAAAAGAAAAGATTAGTTTTTATCTCCCAGAGGTTGTTATTCTCGAAGATGCAGAAGGCTTTGGTTCGCGAAAAGGAACAAGGGTCAAGAGAGCCATAAAGAAGATTGAAAAATATGCCATAGAGCAAAAGCTTTCAATTTCAAAATATTCTCGCAATGATATTCGCTTTGTGTTTAATGCATTTAATGCTCAATCAAAATATGAGATTGCCAAAGTTATTACCGAGAACGTAAAACAGCTTCCTGTGGAACTACCTAAAAAGAGGTTGTCTCATAAGCCTGAGCATTACTGTATGACCATATTTGATGCGATTGCACTTGGTATCACTCATTATTATCAATCGTAAATTTAAAACACTCGTCAGAGTGTTTTTTAATGGTGTTTAATTTGGTCAATAGTTAGTCTTAATCTATTCAATAAATCATCATAAGATAAAATATCAATTACATTTTTATACTTACGCTTAACAACTTCAAAGTCGTGTTTTTGTTCGTTGGTTAGGTTATTTTCCCTTCCCATAATTATGAACCCTTTGGGATTGGTTATGTGAATTTTAAATCCCTTCGGAAGTTCGTCTTTATATTTACTAATCAGGAAATTTTCACCTCGTTTACCCCATCTATTGAGATAATAAATATATTTTTCAATCTGCATAACGGTTCCCGAAAGCTCTCGTAATGGTATGTAATTGTCACGATACTTACCTTTTGTCATGATAGCATGATCAAAAGGTTGTTTAATTTCAACCACATCTACATTTCCGTTGGCATCTACAAAAAGATAGTCCAATGATTTTGTAGTTAAATCATCCGCATTAACGGGAACTTCTCTGAAAACAGCAATATACTTTGGATAGAGTAGAAGAAGAATATCTATGATTTCTAGTTGCCAAGTAGTCTCATTATAACTTTCTTCATCTTCAAGCATCGATAACAACTTTTCATAAATAGTTTGATACTTATCAACTTCGTAATCATCGAATATCTTTTTAAGATTGTCACCTTTATTTGATGGTTTCTTATTACGATATCTAACATATATTTTTTCTGAATCTTTGACCTTTTCGAAATAGTTTTTCAATACAGATGATATTCGAGCCTGTGCATAGAGCTTTTTCTCGTAAGAAGTTGGGAAGTTTTCAATCAAGCCATAAAACTCTTCAAGAGGAATACTGTTATTAATTTTTCCACCAATTATAATATCACCATCTACAAGCTCTGCGATTTGTTTGAATATAGAAATATTCGTTTCAGCAATGAACAGATTTACATCAGGTTCAATGTCTTTGTGAAGAAGGATTTTGCGGTCTCGTACTAATACATTAGGATATATTTCAAAATACTCATCGTTTATCTTCCCTTCTTGAATTGTTTTGAGTTCAGCTATATTAAAAACAACATCAGGAATCTCTAGAATAAATTCTTGAGTGCTTAAGTTATATCTTGATTTTTTAGCTAAGTATTCAGGAATAAGATTAAAAATCCTATGTGCAATTCCAACTCGGTGATTCTTTTTGAGTTCATTGATAACCCAATCATCATTACTGAATCCCGAATCACTATAAGCATATATAAGTTGAAGGTATTTAGATTTTTTTCTTATTTCTAACATTAGTATTTAAATCACTTATTATACTTTTTAAAATTTTCAGCTTGCTCAAAAATCTCTTTATAGACCTCATCACGGTCAACTGGAGGGTAATCATTTTCAGCAAGTAAAATGATTAAGTCCACTTTTAATTCTGCTTTTAGATCTGCTCTTTTGCTCCAGTCAGCATATTTTGCTTTGTCGTCAACCACAGTCTTTACTGCTCTGGCAAGAGGTACTAATTTATCTTCAGGATATTCAAAATCGTATTTATGAGCTAGTGCTTTTAAAATGTCATAAAAGGCTTTTTCTTCAAAATCAATCCCTAGGTCTTTAAATGAATCTTTTTCTTTTTTTAGCTCATAAAACAAGTCTATAATCTCTTCTGTAAATTCTTCTAAAACTTCACTACGAAGCACATCACTTTCCTTTCGCTCATTATATTTATCAACCAATGCTTTCATCTTTTCAGAGAAATCAATTCCCTTTACTTTATTGACTTTTTTCAGCTCACCAATAGCTTTGGCTAACAACTGCTGTAGTAGTTTAATCTTTGTATTTGGCAGCTTTATTTTTTCGATTTTAGCCAGATAGTCATCATCAAAAATATCTACTTCAGTTTCGTTTTCGTCTCCTAATTTGAATATTTCTTCAACGCCATCACTTTGAATAGCATCTTTAATCATTTCTCTAACTCGTGCATTCATTTGAGCCGTATCTGGTGCATTCCCTTTCGTTAGTTTAAATACAATTGAACGCACTGCTAAATAGAAATGCACATAATCACGTTCTTCGTCTGTAAAAGCATCTGAGTTCCCAGCACAGATATCATAAGCGGCTTTTAAACGTTTTACCAAATCCATAAAACGCCGTTCTAATTCTTGAGTGACTTGAACAAATTCAGCTGCTTTATTTAAGGTCTGTAGTTGCTCTAGAGTAGTACCTTTAAAGTAAGGTTCTCTATTAAACTTGTAGAATATTTTATGTAACAAGTCTAGATGATCTTTAACCACAGTAATGGATTTTTCAATCTCTTCGATATTTTGCCCATCAACTTTTCCGAATTCAGCTAACGCTAAATTCATTTGCTTTTTAATACCGATGTAATCTACAACAAGTCCTTTGTTTTTACCCGCATATTTTCTGTTTACACGAGAAATCGTTTGAATCAAATTATGCCTCTGGATAGGCTTATCAATATAAATCGTATCTAAAAATGGTACATCAAAACCCGTAAGCCACATATCAACAACAATGGCGATTTTAAAGTTAGATTTTGCATTTTTGAATTGTCTATCTAATTCTTTACGATACTCTTTTGTGCCTAACATATCATAAAGTTCTTTAGGGTCGTCTTTACCTCTGGTCATTATCATTTTGATACGCTCCATCGGTTTAATTTCCTTTTTCTCTTTATCTGTAAGTTCACTTCCCTCTTCGTGGGTTTTTATTTCAGCCCATTCTGGTCGTAATGAAATAATTTCTTGATAAAGTTTGTAAGCAATTTGTCGGCTACTTGCCACAAACATGGCTTTTCCTTTTACTGTTGCACCTTCATTCACTCTATTTTCATAGTGATTCACAAAATCTTGTGCTACTGCTTTTATACGGTCAGGATCGCCAATGATGACATTCATTTTTGCAGTCGTCTTTTTACTTTCTTCTATTTGATATTCGTTAGCACCATCTTCTGCGCATTGGTCATAATAAGATTCTATTTCTTTTAGTTTCTCGTTTTGCAGTAAGACTTTTGCAGCTCTTCCTTCGTACACGATACGAACTGTAATCTCGTCTTTTACAGATTCTGTCATGGTATAGGCATCCACGATTTCTCCAAATACATCTAACGTTGCATCAATTGGTGTTCCTGTAAATCCTACATAAGTAGCGTTAGGTAAAGAGTCGTGTAAGTATTTAGCAAAACCATAAGATTTGGTAACACCTTCTTTGGTCACCGTTATTTTCTGGTCTAGGTTGGTTTGGCTTCGATGGGCTTCATCTGAAATACAAATCACATTTGTTCTGTTGGTAAGCAGTTCAGTGTCTTCTGTAAACTTATGAATAGTCGTTAAAAACACACCACCACTTTGTCTACCTTGTAATAATTTACGCAAATGGTCTCTACTTTCAACACTAATAATATTATTGTCACCTATATAGCCTTTAGCATTGGTAAACTGCCCTGATAGTTGGTCATCTAAATCGGTTCTATCTGTAATTAGAACGATTGTAGGACTACTAAAATGTACACTCTTCATTAGCAAGCGTGTAAGGAACAACATAGTAAAACTCTTACCACATCCTGTTGCACCAAAGTAAGTACCACCTTTACCATCACCAAGTGGTTTTTGGTGTTCTTTTATATTTTCATATAGCTTGGTAGCCGCATAATATTGAGGGTAGCGACATACTATTTTTTCATCCTTTTTAGAGCTGTCAGGAAGGTAAATGAAATTGCGAATAATATTGCGCAAATCCTCATGGTTAAACATACCGTGAATAAGTGTGTACATGGCATCAATACCATCTACATCTTTATTGAGTCCAGATACTCTTCTCCAGGCATAAAAGAACTCATAAGGCGCAAAAAACGAGCCTGCTTTTGTATTAACTCCATCACTAATGACACAAAAGGCATTGTACTTAAATAGTTCTGGAATATCACGCTTGTAACGAGTGGTTAATTGTACATAGGCATCATGAATTGTTGTTTCTTCTCTAATGGCACTTTTAAACTCAAAAATCACCAATGGTAGGCCATTGATGTATAGAATTCCATCAGGAACGCGTTTTTCGTAACCTACAATCTCTAATTGGTTAACGAATTTGTAGTCGTTATTATTAGCTTCTGAATAATCTATAAGATAAATCCAAATATCTTTTTGACTTCTATCTTCGCGCTTAAAAGAGAATCCATCAGCCACTAACTTCATGATAGATTTGTTGCTCTCGTATAAGTCTGAAGACGAATACGTTTTTAAGCGTTTGATGATTTGGTCTGCCTCAGATAGCGTTAACTTTTCACTTTTGTATTGCGTAAGTAGAAATGTTTTTAAATCTTCCTCAAAAATAACTTCTTGAAAATCACGAGAAATTGTACCACCGTTAACATGCGGAATGTCTTCCGTTTTTAGTAAATCTATAAATGCTTTTTCTAATTGGTATTCTGTGAATTTCATTTCGCTCTTTTATTTTATCATGTTTTAAATGGCAGTACGTTGATTATTATCTTCTAACAAAATTTTCTAATTCCCACTGTGCTAAACTTAAATTACTCCTTTTCGCTAAAACCCTCGCATCGTTAATTATTTGCATATACATATAAACATCATTCAACTGTGTCCAATTTACCATTGGTTGCTTGTATATTTTTTGTTGAATAATTCTATCCACAGGAAAATGAGGTGGCTCTGGCAACAACCCTAAACTCCAGTAGTATTTTAAAGCTAGATTGAGTAGTTTTTGGCTAATACCAATGTTAATTGGTGCCTTTAGTACTTCTTTAAAGGATGCTGTGTAATTAGAAATACTAATAATATTCTCCAAATGCTCTTCATCTGAAACAGGTTGTTTATATTTTTTTAAAACAATTTGCTCAATGTAGCCTTTAAGCATGTTTCTAAAATAGGTACGCTCTTTTTCTTTAGTATTTGCTTTATAAATACCGCTATGCTGAAACGCGCCACCAAAAGAGAGTAACCATATTTCTTCTATGAGGAAGTTTTGTTTTATATTTTTTAAATTAGACTTCATCTAACACTGTTTAATCAGTTAAATCAATTATTTCCCAACCACTATTCTTATACTTTTCTATATGTTCAACTAAATTCTCTTTCAACATGGCGAAGCATAATAAATGAGTGGGTCTCGAAAAACCAACATACATCATTTTAAGAGCTTCCTTTGCTTGAGAATCTTTATCTGTTCTATATTGATGCTCTTCAAAAAGTAAAGGGTTAGGTAAAATTATCTCTGGTTTAGTTTTAGTTGCTTGTTTTGCTATTATATTCAACTTTTCCGATTCATATTTGTAATATGAAGTTTCCACGTACATTGTTGCACAATGTGTTTGTCCCTTAACGGAATGTATAGTATCTATTTGGACAGGAATATCTTCTTTATTTGAAGAGACATCTCCATGTTGATTAACAGTTGCTAGTTCGGTATATTCTTCTTCTAAAAAAATTTTAACACTATTGTTTATTTCTAAATTGAACCATTCCTTAAATTCATTTTGAATGAAATTCTTGATAGAATTGTAAGTTTGAGAAGCTTTGTTAGCAACCATTATCTCAAAAGACCATTGATACAGAAGACCTTTGAAATTTTCATAGACATCATTATTATGTTGATTTTTAATATCCTTAATTAATTCGGATTTAGTGTAATATCGTTCAATTTCTTGACCTCTAATTTTAATTTTATAGGTTTTTTTCTCTAGTTTTAAAACAGCGATTAATGCATTTAAAATTGTTTTCCTAGCAGGTTCTAAGCTTGATTTATCTTTATTGAAATATTGTAAATATTTTGAAAGTGTGTCAAAAATTTCTTTTTTACTATTGGACTCCCTATTGTAATTGGAAAATATATTTTCCAAACGAAGCTTATCATTATCATTATCATTATCATTGTCATCCCATTTAGCGCTCCAACCTATTATTTTGAAACCATATTTTTCAGACTCTATCGTTTCTTCAAGTTTGTTCTCTTTTATAAGATCTTTAAAGGCTTCTTCAAGTTTATCAATTGATTCTTTATTAAATAGGACAAGATGCGGTTTGATAGGTTTTTCTAACTCTCTTAGACCATTAACAACAAACCTTGTATCACCATTATCATCTTTTTGTCTGTCTAAAGTAAAGCAGTTAACCAGTTCTGATACCTCTTTAGTTAAACGTTTCGATCCATTTAAAAATCTTTGATTTCTAGGCTCCCAATCAGCATTTGTCTTTACACTTTTACCCGAATTATAAATAGATTGGTTTATATCCCCAATTCTTTGAATTATAGTATTTGAATTATCATCATTGAATATTTTTTCAATGACTTCAATTTGAAAAGATTCCAAGTCTTGGGTTTCGTCAATAAAAACATATTTAAACCTTTTTTTGAGTAATTGCTTAACCTCAGGATAATTTTCTATATACCAATTTGCTAAACTGAATGAATCTTTATAGTTTAATAAGCCTTTTTTGAAGAGAGTTTCTTTCCACTCCTCAACTTCAAGATATAATGATTCTGTTACACCACCATGTTTGAATATTGTAGTATTCTTACTACCAGTTAATAATTTGCGATTAATTAAATCAATCTCTGAATAAAAAAGCAGATTTATAGTATTACTAATTTTTTCATTAGGAGTAAGGTCGTTGCGACCGTAGTTTGCCTTCCCATATAATTTGTTTTTTAATTTAGGCTCAGTTTCATCTTGTTTTTTCCATTCTAAAGAATAGAAAAAGTTCTTAACTTCACTTAAATATACATCGTTATCATTTTGTCTTATATAAGAGCCATATTTGACTTGGCAAGCCTGATTTGCTAAAAATGTGTTTACAAATGATTGAACAGTACCAACAAAACTGGGGTATCCAAAAAGACTTGGACAATAAGATTTCAAGTTTTTTTCAATTTCTTCAACAGCTGCATTTGTATGTGAGAGAATAAGTATTCCAGAACCATCTTTGAATGGTAGATTTTTTGAGAGACAATAAAGTTTAGCTAATAAAGCAGTTGTCTTTCCACTACCTGGTACAGCTAATAAATCACAAGTGTTGAGATCCTTGATGAAAGGTACTCGTTCCTCTAAATCAAATTCATTACCATCTATTAAAAGATTTTCAGCTTCCTTTATATGTTCATCTTTAATCTTCATGCTCAATTCTACAGGTGTGCCTTATTGCATCAATTAAATAACTTATGTATTCGTCGTTTTTATCTAAAACAAAATCATTAGAGCTAATCAGTTCTGCAAATTCATTAGCTACTGCTACCTTATCTAAATTTCCTTTAGCCTTTGATAATTTAGTTATTAATGTTTGTTCAAAGCCTACATGCCAACCTTCATCTTCAGAATATTTAAAAGATTTTGTTCTACTATGAACTCTACTGACAGCTTGTTTAAAGAGTTCTGAAACACTGTCAGATTTAAATAAGCACCATTCTAGAGTCCATTCTTTTGCAATATTTAAAATAAGCTTAGTATTGGCTATATCCCCTAGACTAGCTCTTATTCTAGACTCCTTATTAGCTTGCTCTACGTCATCAAAAGTCCCATCACTTTTAGGCCTGACGTCTAAATCTGTAATAATAGCCACAGGAATATTCATAATAGTATCGTCTGCGCGAAGGAATATTTTTGCAAAAGGTAAATAGGCAGTAGAGCCTACATTTACTATCGAAACCTCATATTTTGTTAAATCGTATCCGAGTTTTTTTGCTAATTCAGGAATAATTATTTCCTCAGCCCATCCTTCTACAATAATGACACCTTTTGAAAAGAACAAATTAGATTTCGTGACATCCAAAAAACGCTTTAAGTATTTAAAGTTTTTTTCATCAAGTTTTGTCAATCCTTTATCAAGTGAAAAGACTTTATCTTCTTTACAGATAATTAAATTCTCAATAGGTACTTTAGAAGCAAGATTAGGACTATGAGTTGTTAAAATAAACTGAACATTTTCTGTTTCTTTTTGGATAGATTCAACGACCTTCATTTGGGCTTGTGGGTGCAAGTGAGCTTCTAATTCTTCAATAAGACAAAGCTTTAATCCGTTCCAATCCCTTTTCAAGTGTAATAATTCAGTTGCCATAAAAAGGCGATTCATCGTTCCAAGGCCTAGGTTTTTTGAACCTTCTATACCTATAGATACCTTTTCTAAAATTGATTTGATATCAGGATTGGTAAGATTTAACTTTGAACCTATAGCTTCTGAAATGAAATCTTGTAAAAATTTATCAATTACATCTTTTATTTGTGCTTTATTGCTTTGTTCACCATCTTCGTGATTATCATCTTCAAACCAATGTTTGATCTGCTCATTTACTCCAGAAAACCAGTTAGTAAATGGATGAGGGTTTCCCACGTCTTCTTTAAACAAACTATGACCTTGAAGAATTTGAGAGACTCTAGAATTTTTCTTTGCAATCAATTCTGTATCAGCATCTCGAAGTGCCTTTAGATATGTCGTTTTAAGATAGCTCCTCGCTTCAGCGTTTAATGGGTAGCCAACATCATCCATTCCAGCTTTAATATCAGTAGGAATTATTCGATTATCCCTTATTTCAACTTCATAAATTAATCTTAAAACTGAGGAGGCATTTTCACCTTCCCCTTCCCAGCCTAACCACTCAATAAAATTCTTAGCCTCTTCGGATGATAATCCTTTAAAAAACAATTCAATTCTTAATTTTGATTCACCTTCAAAAAAATCTTCTTTTTCAACCTTAATCCATTCGTATGCATGGGTCTTTAGTACTAGCTTAATAGCATCTAATATCGCAGTCTTACCTGAATCATTTTCACCAATTAATACGTTTAAACCATTTTTAAAAGGCACAACTATATGAGGAGTTTCTAAATCAAAGTCAGGTCGACCATATTTTCTAAAGTTCCATAATTTTAATATTGATAAATGCATATTGTTTTTCTAATTTGCTAACTCCCCTTCAACCTTATATGAGGTCATTCTGGACAGAAGTAATGATTTTATATCATTTAATTGCTTTGATAATTGACGATTTGATTGAATTTTATCGAGTAAAGTCATGCCAATTTCTTGAAAAGATTCTATTATAACTGCTTTAGGGATTATAATTGGTAAGTCACTTAAATTCCCTTTATTTAAACTTCCTCGAATACTTTGACCATCAGATTCGTTTCTTAACTCATGGTATCTTGAATTAAGATTAAAGAAAATGAAAGCTTGATATTTTTCCTCTAAAGGTCTAATACACAATACAGATTGATTTATATAAGAATTTATTTTACAAAATGATATTTGTCCTCTTGTTTTTCCTTGTCCAGCAGTTGCCATTATTGAGTCTCCAATCTTTGCTGACTTAGTAGATGAATTTTTAACTCCTTCTTTTGTTATCATTCTTTCAGAGTCAATAATTACCGTCTCTCTTGTTTCACCAGAGGAAAGCCAGAAAAACTCATTTCCCCAATATGATTCTTCGTTTGTGCTAGGTGTTCCTCCACTAAAAATGTCTTTAGTAATAGTACTTAAGACTTCTAATTCCCATCCAACAGGAATTTCAATATTCAATCCCTCATTATAAACCATCTCACCACCAGAGGATTTATAAGGTTTCCCTTCTTCATTTGGAAACTCAAAATCTACAAACCAATGTTTGTATAGTGCTTGTGCGGTTTCTTCTAGTTTTTGGTTGAGTTGTTTGTTGAGTTTGATGCGGTTTATAACCGTTTTGTATTCTTTTACGATTTCGTGCTGTTTTTCAATGGAAGGAACTGGTAGTTCCATATTCAAAAAATCTTCCCACTCCAAACTTCCTCTTACGCCACCTACCGCATGAAAACATGCTTCTCTATCAAATTCTGAACGAGTAAACCACATCATCAAATACTCTGGCAATAATTGGGTTTCATCTTTAATTTGAAAAACAGGATATGCTTGTGAGATAATAGCTTCGTCAAAATCCTGTAATAAAGCAACAGGCATTTTTTTATCCCGTCTAACCTGCATAACACTACAAGCAAATTGTCCTTTTCTAATAATCTTGTAGTTTTTCATATTAGTCCCAACCGTATTGGCAACGGACGGTATAAACTCTTTTGAAATACTTAACCCTAATAAAAGATTGATTGAAAGATCTTTATTACGTTCATCAACTAATTCTATGAAATCACTTATTTTTCTATAATTTGATATCATAACCAAGCTCTTTAAAAACGTTTAATAAGTCTGCCTTAGATTCTGCCTCTTGTTTTAATAAATCGGTCATTTCAGTTTGTAAAGACTTCATCTTGTCATCAAAATTGATGTTCTCGTCTCGGTTTACAAACTCAATATATTTACTTGGGACTAAAGAGTAGTCTTTGGCTACTACTTCTTCAAGTTTTGCAGAATAGCAATATTCAGGCACATCTTTATAGCCAGAATCCTTTTGTTGCCAATTATGATAAGTTTCAGCTATTTGTTCTATATGGTCTTTTGAGAATTGAATAAACTTCTTTTCAAAAGTTTCTCCAATTTCTCTTAAATCCATAAAAAGGATTTCATTTTCTCGATTTCTATAATTACGTGTAGTATCAGGAAGTTTTACACTACGTTCTTTTTTATTGTTATTTAAAACCCAAAGGGTTACCGAAATATTAGTAGTATAAAACATGTTTTGAGGTAAAATAACAATGGCTTCCACC
Source organism: Flavobacteriales bacterium (assembly GCA_022763165.1). Lineage (GTDB taxonomy): Bacteria > Bacteroidota > Bacteroidia > Flavobacteriales_G > JALEGO01 > JALEGO01. The sequence goes on along the minus strand of JALEGO010000373.1, from coordinate 16,283 downwards.
AAGTTGTTTTCAATCAGTTTTTTACGAATTTTATATTCTTCACCACCTCCAGAAAGCGCACCATTCGCTAAGATAAATCCAGCCACTCCGTTTTGAGAGAGTTTAGAGACCATGTTCAAAATCCAGCCATAGTTAGCGTTGCTTTTTGGTGGAACGTCATAGCCTTTCCAACGTGGGTCATCTATCAGTTCATCTACACCTCTCCAATCTTTTTGGTTAAAAGGTGGATTAGCCATAATAAAGTCAGCTTTTAAATCTTTATGTTGGTCTTTAGCAAAGGTGTCGGCAGGTACATCACCTAAATTGGCCGCAATACCACGTATTGCCAAGTTCATTTTTGCTAGTTTATAAGTGGTTGAAGTATATTCTTGCCCATAAATAGAGACTTCTTTTTTATCTCCATGATGACTCTCTATAAACTTAACAGACTGTACAAACATACCACCAGAACCACAAGCAGGGTCGTAGATAATTCCCTTGTAGGGTTCTATCATTTCTGCAATGAGGTTTACAATACTTTTTGGTGTATAAAACTCTCCTTTTCCTTTTCCTTCGGCTAATGCAAACTTGCTTAAGAAATACTCATACACACGCCCAACAATATCTTGTTCTTTATCTTTAAGCGTATCAATATTGTTGATGGTATCGAGTAGTGCAGACAATTTACTCACATCCATATTAAGGCGTGAAAAGTAGTTGTCTGGTAGCGCACCTTTTAGTGCTGGATTATTTTTCTCTACGGTATGTAAGGCTGTGTCAATTTTTAAAGCAATATCATCTTGCTTGGCATTTTCAATAAGATAACTCCAGCGGGATGCTTCAGGTAAAAAGAAGATGTTCTTCATATTGTAGAACTCCTTCATTTCTAAATACTTTTCTTTTCCTTCTTGGATGAGTTCTTGTCTGCGTTCTTCAAATTTATCGCTGGCAAACTTTAAGAAAATTAAACTTAATACTACGTGTTTGTATTCAGAAGATTCTACCGTTCCACGAAGTTTATTTGCTGAATCCCAGAGAGTTTCCTCAATAGATTTTTGTTTTTTAATTGATACTTTTCGTTTTGCCATACACAGTTAATACTTTCAGTTTATCAAATATAAAGGTTTTGTCAGATGATAAAATCGTATCAAATGACTGAACTCGATTAGTAATACTTTCTTGGGAAAAGATTGTCTTCTTCGAGCCATAAATTTATGGAAAATAAAATACTCCTTCAAAAGAGTATTTAACATAATTAATTGAAGTGAAATGGAGATAGATTTTGTGCGTTTATTGATTTTAAAATAATCCGAGTTAAGAAAAAACCAATAACATAGAGTAAAAATGAAAGTGACTTGAAGTAATCTTCTAAGATAATTTCAGGACCTGAAAATCTGATGAGAAAATATAAAATCCCAAAATAGAATACATTGTAAAGTAAGCTTCCAAGAGTTGCCCATCTTCCTGTTACAACGAATTTTATCATTGCCAGATTAATTAATATCACAAGGGTAACTGCTATTATAACCCAATGTTCAATGATAAGCGGGTTTACGATGTTCCAAAAAAACCGAAGTGTATTCAACGGGAAGTCTAAAAGTATTTGAACAATCTGATCAATAAAAGTCATATTTATGATATACACTCGTATTTATTTTTGTCAAAATGTTATTCCATATCAAAAATTATTATTTTTCAAAAGTCGAATAGATTACGAAATTAAATTCCTTGATTGAGAAATTACAAAGTCTTATCTTTAAGATTCTTACATTACTCTTAAATGGCTGAATTCTGCAAAAAGCATTCTCAAAAAATGGGGTTTCCATTTGAAGGTTATCCTGTCTTTTGTGAGTCCTGTGGATTCTATTATCCAAAACAAAAGTCCTTATGGAAGCGGTTAAACAACTGGTTTTCTAAAATCCCCAATGTTAGAAGCACACGATATTGGAGTAGGAATAAATAGAGGTATTACATCGTTAACTTTTCCATAAAGTCAGATATCTTGTTTCTAACTTCTTTGGATACCAATCCTTTATTTCCCTCTATACGCTCTATAGTATGAACTCCGACATCAAAAAGTTTAGCTAGTTCAGTTTGGGTAAGTTTCATTTCTATACGATAGAGACGTAATCGATTTGCAAGTGTCTCTGTTCCATCATCCCAATAGTTAAATCCAAGGAATTCACATATCATTTTTTGTCGGTATATTACAGGAGTTATTTGATTCCATTCCCATTTTTGGTAGGAGTCTTTAAGTACACCAAAATGATTTGCACAGTCCCTTTGTGTCCATTCAAGCTCCAAACGTCGCCTTTTCAGGCACGCTCCGAGGCTTTTGTCCGTTTCTTCGGGAAATGGTCTATACTCTGGTTTTTCAGCATGTATGCGTACATTACAAATGGGCAACATACCATTAAGGGTATGTTGCCCATTTGTTTGGGATTCTAAAAAAGGATGAGACTCACTGTCGGGAAGGATTTTGTAGAGATTGATATCGATTTCATCTTTGCCGATAATTATTTTTTCAGTGATAGTTTCAATCACTTCCCTCTTCTGTTCGTGAGTTAGGTGTTCCCATTTCTCAAAAAGGTTTCGTGCCAAATCAAGGACTTCATTGGTGGACTTTTCTGCAACAGAATCAAAGGAAATATCTCTCTCAAGTTCTGAAATACTTGCTTCAACTTGCTGGAGTTGTACATAAGGTTTTTGGTGATAGGTATGGAATGCTTCTGTTGCTATCTTCCCTTCTGAATGAAGAAGTAAGATGCTTTCTATCTGCTTATCCAATTTATCTTTTTCCCTTCTGAGTTTCTGCAATTGTTTTTGTCGGTCTTTGAGGATTACTTTCAAACGTTTAAAATACGAATTTACACGGTCTTCTGAAACCGTATATGAGTGGAGCTCATTTCTAAAGATTTCCTCGATGTCATCTTTTCGGATGAGATTGCCACAACTACTATGGCAGACATAGTTCTCACTATTGTATCTCGTGTACATGCGAGAACCACATTCACAAAAGATAAATCCTGTAAAGAGGTGAACTTTGGTATTAAGAACTTGTTTATGACTTCTTTGTTGAGATTCTATAATTCTATTTACCGATTCCCAGAGTTCTTCTGACACTACTGGTTCAACTTCGTGAAATACCCATTCTTCTTTTGGCTTGTATTGATTCGGTTTGGCACTTGAACTATAGCGAGTATTCATAATATGAATACCTTTGGCTACCGTATTCTTTAACAGTCGCTTGACGGTTGAATCCGTAAACTTATTCCCTCGCTTAGTGCGGTAACCTTTTTCGTTTAAGATATTGGCTACGGTCTTTTTACGTTTATGCTCCAAGAAAAGTTCATACATCAATTTAAGAACAGGTGCTTCATCGGGATGTGGCTGTAGTTTTTTATCAACATACTGAAATCCATACGGAGGCTGTCCTCCTAAATGTTTTCCGAGTTCGGCTCTTGTGATGATACTTGCTGAGATACGTTCTGATATCATTTCTCGTTCCCACTCAGCCATTGATGCCATTTGCCTAAAGAAATGACGTCCAATACTTGTTGAGGTATCAATACTCATATCCATTGATATGAGGTCGGCAGAGTGTTCTTGAAAGAGTTGAGCTATCTCTATCAGTTCTTTCGTATTTCGTGCAAGACGTGCAATCTTTGAAAAGACTAATCCAGATATGGCACCTGTTTTTACATCATTCAGCATCCGTTTGGTTTCCTCATATCCCATGATAGATTTACCACTTAATGCTTCAAGACGGTATATCTTTCCAATTGTCCAATCTCGTGATTTCACGAAAGCTTTTGCTCTCATTTCGTGGTGGACGTGTGAATCTCTATCAACCTGCATGGTTGAACTCACTCTCACCCATATCCCTATTACCTTTTTACTCATAACTCATTGATTTGTAAGTTCAAACATCGATTTTGTTTTGGATACATCCAAGCGGTGTGTTGCTTTGTTTTCCTCAATCTTTGTTTTCTTTTCCTTTGCGTAATATGATATCTTGGATCTTTTGATTTCTACTTTCAGCATCGCTATTACCAATGTCTTTGAAACTTGATTTTACTCGATACCCTCGAACTCGTTTTACTTCCTTTTTGGGTTTTGCATCAAACTTTCCGAGGAAGGTCAAAAATTCAGCTGGTGTTCCAAAACCTATTTTTCTAATCTGTTCTTTTTCAAATGTTTCTTTTGCTCTCTTCTTAATATTTCGAAGATGTACTTTGCTCTCTGATATGAGATAGATATGACTCATATCTTCATTCAGACACTTCTTGAGGTTTTGAATTTCATAGTCAATAGTGTTGGTGACTGATATTTCAATACCGATTGAGATTTTGTCTTTCTTTAATACTGCATCTATTCGACCACCATCCTTTGTTTGATATTCTTTGTGAGTGATAAAGTTCCGTTGCTGTCCGAGTGTAACCACATAGTTTGCTATTGCCTTGTGCTTCGACTCTTGTTCCTTAACTTCTTCTTGCTTGAGTATTTTCTCTTTCTCTTCTTCAAGTGTCGTTTTTGACTCTGGATTTTCATTAACTGCATCTTCAATTTGAAGAGTATCAGGTATATCGACAATTTCTTTTTCCTTCGCTTTACTTAGTTGATTTTTCTTAGGTTCATCCCTCTGGGGTAAAAGAGAAACAAGAATTTCTTCAACCGTATCCTTTGATGTCCCGTATTGTTCTCGTGAACGACTAATAATGTAGTTCTTATAATTTGTACCAACCTCATCAAGTACCTTGGTTTGCAGATTAAAATCATTCTTTGATGAACCTATGCGTATGATTGCCTGACCACGTTCTAAACTTTGAAGATCATTCTGGTCAAAATATGAAAAGCCAGGGTCCAAGCGTTTAGCATCACTATCACCTAATCGGAAACAGATACGTGTCTTAGGATTTGAAAGAACAGAGTTTAGTAGTTTGACATCTTCAATCTGGTGCAGCTCTTGGTGAGCAAGCGTAATACCTAATCCGTATTTCCGTGCCCCACTAAGGATTCTTTCAATACTTGGTGTAATGAAATTTTGAAATTCATCGAGATACAGCATATACGGTGTCCGATTGTGTCTCTCTAGAGATTGCCTTCCGAGTGCCGCTTGATTAAACTTTGCTAAGTACAGTGAGCCTAGTAGGTAGGCATTTTGTTCTCCAATTAATCCCTGTGGGAGTTTAAGTAAGACAACTTTATTCTTTACTAAACACTCCGCTATATCGACACCCGAGCGTTGCGCTAGCATATACCTTATGGTTTTGGGTCTTAAAAAGGTATCAATGCGAGTCAGTAAAGGAGCTATCCCTTTCCTAACTAATGGATATTCATTATTCCAGTAATAGTGAAGTGAGGGGTCGTCAACGCTCTTTAGGTAATGCTCTCGATATCTTTCCTCAAGTAAAAAACGCTTGAGTTCAATCAAGGTTCCACCCCGTGTACTTTCAAGAATGGTACTAACCGCATTTTGTAGCACCGCAGTCATATTATCTCCCCAAGCTGTGGCATGCCTCTTAAATGCTTGAACAATATCGGATGTAAGCACTGTTTTCTCAGCCTCAGTTTTAGCTTCAAGAAGATTAAAACCAATTGGGTACGTGAGGTCACTTGGATCGATGAGAACAACATTATCTTTTCGATGTTCGGGTATCCGATTTAGAATATCATCGCAAATATCACCGTGCGGATCAAAAAGCGCACATCCAAGTCCATTTTCAATATCTTGTAGTATCATCTGCGCCATCAAGGTTGATTTCCCTGTACCAGTGGAACCGAGAATATGGCAATGAGAGAGCCTTGATTCAGTATCTAAATGAACTGGATACGATTCTCCATTATGTGCATTCACGCCAAGATAGATACCGTCTTTACTTGTATTTTCTGCACGCTTAGTTTTCGCGTTACCAAGTCCGAGCTTTTCGCTTATAACAGTCTTGTTTGGGTAATGAACAAAATGTGCAAGCTCCTGAGAATTTAAAATGAAGCCAAGACGATTACTAGTGCGGTAATAAACGTTTTTCAGATGCTCATCAAAATCATATCCTTCGTTGGATAAGGGAATAAGGCGGTTATATTCAGAATTTGATACACTACTGATATTCCGCGCCAGTTCACCTGCAATGTATCGACTCTTGTTCTCATTTTTACCTTGAACAGCAATACGCATTATGGCGGCAAAGAGTGGTGATGATACTTTTGATTGAGCACCTTTGATGAAATCAGGATAGCTTTCAAAGAAACTTCCTCCTTTGCCATCACCTGAAGCATAGAGTGCATCATGTGCCCACGGAGCGGTAACCCCTTTGAAGAGTACTTGAAAAAGTGCCGTCTCATCTTCTTCTAATTGAGCCATTGTTCCTATGATGGAAGTCAAAGGGTCTATTGAGAAGTTTTGACTACTCTCAGTCGGGAGCATGAATTCATTCTCTAATCCAAAATCAGCTATCGCAATTGGTTCATCGAAGTCAAATTCAATATGATCCCATTGTATCGTTTTGAGGATGATTTCTGGAAAGTATGCCTTAAGCTGAGATTGTAAACGCGAGCTATCAACCTCACTCGCACTAAAGAGGATTTGTATGCTTCCCTTCTGCGCTAATATTTCAAAGGAAAAAACATCCTCTCCATAGCAAAGAAGATGTAAGACTTCTAAGATATGAGGAAGATGTATTTCGTTTTCTTTAGGAAAAAAGAGTGAGTAGACCACCCGCTTAGAACTTCTTCCTTGTGGTATAGGAAGTATCTCATCAACACTTATCTCTTGCTTCTTAGGTTTCTGAAGAAGTTTGAGGGCTTGAGAAAACAATGATGGTACCCTTCCATCATCGTAGTCGTATTTAGATAATACAGATACAGGACTAAAGGGTATATATGGTGGCTCAATATCAATTGGCGAGTCGTTTAATATATACCCTCTTCCTCTAGATTCCCACGAGTAGAAATTAATAGTTGCTTGCTCCTGAAGGCTTGGTGTCATTCTCAAAGTGCTTGCTATCGAACAAAAACATCTCTTAAGACAGGTCGTTTTTGTTGCTCTGAAATTCTAATTCCAGATTCTTTGGTAATAGTATCAATAACTGATAGTACAGCATTATGGCAATGGGTCATAAACATAGAAGCGGTGTCAACTTTGTAGTATGTAAGTGGATACCATTTCTTTGCGAGCCACTTTCCAACAAAAGGAATTTTAGAAATAATAATAACTCCTGTTGAATTCTTATAGATGAGCCACCACGAAATGAAGAAGCCTTTACCAAATGGTGCTGCGCACATATCATACTGATACTCTTTCCATTGAATTCTGAGGTATCGTCTGCGCTTAGAGAAGAAACTTCCCTCTTTCAAGGAAACGTCTTTGATTGTGAGATCAGTAATACCTTGTTTTTTGAGTTCCTCACGCAGGAGCGAATAAAACTCTTGCGTAGAAAAATTAAAACCATCAAGGAGCGTATTCCAATTAGAATGGTAGTTTTTAAGGATTTGTGAAATAAGTGTCTTGATTAAGACAATTCCTAATATTGCATACAGAATGTACATTCCATATTGCATTACATAAATCATGATGTCGTCCATAATATTTGCTTTTAAAGGTTAACTTTTGATGATATCAAAATTAGAGAGAGCATTCTCACCAGAGCTATAAGTATGATATACACACGTATTCTAATGAAATATGACATTAAATGAGTGATATTTGACATTTTTAAAAAACCTCAAAAAAGTGTTAAAGAAAGGTTGTTAAATTTTATCTTTATGGATTTAAAAACTCATTTCTATGAAGAAACTCTTTCTTTTGGTTTGTATCTTTTTTTGCATTTGTTCCGAAGCTCAACAAAAAGCGATTGATAGTTTAAGTCTTGAGTTTCATAAAGCTTCCGCAGATACTACCAAAGCAGAGATTCTTGCCAAAATTGGAATTGCCGCCTACTACGTCGATTTCAAAAAAGCTAGGTACTTTAATGATAGTCTGATTAATTTTTCTAAAGGGAGAAGCAAGAAGTATGAAGCTCTTGGCTATCGTATGCAAGGGACACTTCAATTGATTGATGGAAATTATGAGGGCTCAGAAGACTCATACCAAACCAGCCTTGATATCTTCAGAGATATAGATGACAAAGATTACCAAGGCGCCTTATTATCAAATCTCGCCACACTCTATGCACGGCAAAATCAAATCGCCAAAGCCGACAGCTTATACCTTGAGGCTGTGGATTTACTCAAGAGTATTGGAAACAAAAAACAAATTGTTAACTGCTATGTGAATCTGGGAATTAATGCACTCAATGCTAATAATCTTGAATTAGCTACTGAGTATTTTGTAAATACGCTCCAAGTAGCTGAGGAAACCGAAAACACTCATTACCAATTCTATGCTCATAATCAGCTCGGTGCAGTGTACCTGAAGCGACAACTCTATGACAAAGCAAAGAAGAGTCTATTGAGTGCTCTAACGCTAGGTAAAGAACTTGATGACCAAACAGGATTAGCATCAACCTATAATTCTTTAGGGGCATTATCAGATGAACTCGGTAAGCATGATGAATCTCTCAAATACTTTTTACAATCCAGGCAATCTGCTGAGGCGGTCAATGATAAAGACCAATTACCGAAAGCCTACATCAATATGGGGCGTCAATATGAAATACTTGGTGATAACACGAAAGCGGTTGAAAGTTTTGAAAAAGCGATTGAAATCACCACATCAGTAAATGACTCATCGAAGGTAGTCACTGCAAACCTTAATCTTGCTGGATTACTTCTCAAGCAAAATAATATTAAGAAGGCAGATAACAACCTGAAAGAAGCTGAACGTTTTATGCCCTCTATTCCTGATAGTGATTACTTCAAACAGTATCAAAAAATTTCACAAGAATATGCACGACTTGGAAGAAATGATGAAGCCTATACCTACCTTTTAAAATATTCAACAACTGTCGATTCCCTCTATACCAAAAACGACATTGATAAAGTTGCTGAAATTGAAACGAAGTATCAAACCGAAAAAAAGGAAAAAGAGAATCTCCTGCTTCGAACTGAAAAAGCCGAACAAGAACTCGCCACAGCAGACGCAAACAGACAGAAGTGGCTTTTCGCTATTGGACTTCTTGGAGCAATAATTGCCCTCGGTGTTTTTGCTTTCTATTATCGAAAAAATAAAAAGCAGAAAGAAGTTATTGAAAGCCTACAAAAGGAACTTCACCACCGAGTTAAGAACAATCTCTCTATCATTGACACCTTTATTGAAGTGGCGAAAGAAGAATTTAGTGAAGAACGTTTTGTAAACAAACTACAAGAATTACAGAACCGTATTGACAGTATTAACACCGTTCACTTACAGCTTTATCAAAGCGATGATATTACGAATGTGAATGTCAAAAAATATATTGATACACTCTGCCAGAATGTTCAAGATTCATTTGATCGACCTAATGTGAGGATTAACAAGAACCTAAATGACGATATATCACTCAACCCAAGTCATTCTTTTCCTCTTGGCTTGATAGTAAATGAATTCCTTACCAATTCATTTAAATATGCTTTTGATGATAAAGAAGGAAACATCAGCATTACCGTAATCCAGAAACAGTCTGATATTTTATTATCGCTATCAGATGATGGCAAGGGCTTACCAAAAAATTTTGACATTGATAGTCTAGAGTCTTTTGGCGTAAGAATTATGAAGCTCCTTACTGAGCAACTTGAGGGAAGCTTTGATTTGAAAAGTGATGATGGTGTAACCTTACAAGTACAATTCCCTAAATAACATGCCTATGAATGGACATATCCTTATAGTAGAAGACGAACCAGCACTCTATGAAAAATTACGTAGAGCATTAGTAAAACAACATTTTAATGTTGATAATTATACTAAGAGTTTCGATGAAGCAATAGAGCGGATAACTAAGAAAACGCCTGATGTTGTCCTATTAGATATTAATCTCAAGGGAGAAAAAACAGGGCTTGATTTAGGAGATGTGCTGGATAAGAAATATAAGATTCCCTTTATCTATGTGACCGATTTGAATGATGATATGACCTTCGCTAAAGGTCTCCATTCAAACCACGAGCATTTTATCGTCAAAGGAAAACCGCATTTAAACATTGATGATGTCGTCCGAGCAATTCATACGGTTCTTCATAAAAAGAAAGAGCAAAGAGATGGATTTGATAAAGAAGGAATAATAGGTCTCGTGGGATATTTAGATGAAGTGAGAAACTATGGTAAAGGTGGTGTAACCAGAGTACCTGTAAGGTATGAAGATATAGCGTATTTCACTATCAAACCATTTATCAATGAGAATAATGAAGAGGAAGTTTTATTGCCCAACTATGTTTGGTTTCTCACAAAAAGCAAAGAGTATTACTTTTTTAAGTCTTCTCTTAAAAAATTGGAAAATTCACTTCCTCGTTATTTTGTGCGTATAAATGACAGCTATATTATTAATGCTTCATCAGACATGCTTGAAGGAAGAATAAACGGTTCACGATTATCTATTATGGGACAAGAAATGAGAATTAAGAGAACCTATGCAAAAGAGTTAGAAAAACGACTTGAAAGTATGTATCATTCATAATAGATACATTTTCATTATAATACAGATGACTTTCATTCATTTTGGAGTATTTAATCTTCTGTATTTATTTTTATCTAAGGGGTTGCTATACTACCCTTATGAAGAAGATAAAAAAATGGCAGATTATTATCTTAATTCTTTTGGGAGTTGTCGGATATTGGATTAGTAATAATACTTGGATATTCCAAGAAAACGTAGAACCTGAAAATTATGAAAGAGTACTTATAGACTCCGAGTGGGAATCAAAATCAGGAGGTAAATGGAATTTTAATAGTAACTATGAACTTGTCGTAAATAATGGTGATTATGAGAGAATTCAGAATTGGAAATTGGACAATACCTCATTGATTACAAAAGGTATAAATGATCGTTTGCCTAGTGTTTGGGAAATTAAGACATTCCGGGATAGTTTCATTGAGATGACTTTAATTTCACCTCCTCTTAATGGACGAAGACCACAAAAAAAATTAATCAAGCAAAATGAAAAATAGACTACATACAATACTGATATTTTTATATCCAGTATTTTTTTATGGTCAAAACATAGATAAAGTAGAGTTGGATTATTTACAAATTCCAACAGTTTTTCATATCGTAAGTTCCAATGAATTAAATAATAATGAGAAGTTGCAAATTGAGAATCAGATAAAGTATATGATATTGTCAATTAACGATAGACTAAAAGTAATAGATAAAAATAAAATTGAAAGTGGGTTTGATTCTGTAGCCACCATCCCAAAAATCGAACTGCTTTTACCAGAGTGTAATATTGAAAACAAATCAATTGAACCTGTATCATGGCATAAAATTCCAAATTATTATTTCAGAGATTTTATACCTTTTATTGATGACATTTCTCTTAATCAATTTGGCACTTTGGATAAAAATCATTTTTTAAATATTTGGATTATTGACATTTTAGGTTCAGATAATGATGGAGCGAATATTGCTGGTTACGTTCCTAAAAAACAATTAAATGACGGAATTGTTCTTGATATTGATGATTTCAGTTTTATGGTGCAAGACCCTTTCATTGTAATTCACGAACTTGGTCACTATTTAGGACTTGACCATACCTGGGGAAAAACAGGTGTTACAAGTAATTTACATAACTGTTTTGATGATGACGGAATTAATGACACACCAAAACAAAAGGCACCACACATAAGAGGACTTTATGAATACATACAAGATTCCTGCGATGGTAAGGGAAAAACCAATCATCAAAACTTTATGGATTACTCTTATGACACTGGGATGTTTACAGAGGATCAAGTCGAAGTTATGAGAAATAATCTTAAAACTAAACGAAAAGGACTTTTGTGGAAGCCAAATTGTTCAAATTCTAACAAATCGATTTTAAGCAATACAAAGCAAAGAGATAAACTCGGTGCTCCATTCAACTTTAACCTCAGACTGCGTCACAATACGAATATTGATTTAAAACTCAAAGATTTATTTGAACGTGAATTAGGTATTTTATATAACGAGCATAATCTTGAAAAACTTGGATTAAAGATTATTGGAACAGATACTTTTAGAGATATGCTAACAAACAAAAAGGTAAATCAAGGCTACATCTATAAATATCTTGACATTGATAAGGCAAAACAAATTATAGCCTCCGAAGATGATATTTTAAGGAAGAAAAAACAAAAAGTATTTTTCAATACTAAAACAGGAATTAGCTCTGGTGATGTTGCATTTTTATCTCATTTAAATGAGATAGAAAAAGAAGCATTTAAAAATGCTACCAGTGGCAACTTATTAATCTTGTCACAAAATCCTAACATTGAATTTGAATTTTATGCTGATGGGAAACAAATTTCAATTGCTGAAATGTCAGCAACTGAAAGTGCTAAAGTATATAATATTCAATCTGGCAGTTATCGAATTATTTGTAGACTAAAAACATTTAGATTGGGTATAGATGATAAAGCAAAACCTTATAATAAGATAATTGCAGATTTAACATTTGAACATTTGAAGAGGAAAGATAATAAGCAAACGATTTTATTGATTAGAGGTAATGATGACAATAGTATTTATCAAGTATTCGAAAGATGAAATAAAACTTTAGCCGTCATTCAAGTGTGGCTATATTCCACGCCAATACAACCACTTATCACTAACACCTTTTTTAGGGTGTTTTTTTGTGCTTTTTTTGAAAAAATTTAGCATTCTATGATTAAAAAATTCTTCTTATTCGTTATTTCTATTATTATGGTTTCCTGTGGAAATGAAACCTCCTCAAAAAAGGAAATTAAAAACACATCTGAACTCCACGTTATTTACTTAGGTAAAAAATTAGGGTTTATGGATAAAGCTGGAAAAATTATTATCAACCCTCAATTCGATCGAGCCAAAACCTTTAAAAATGAAGGTCATTATTTTCACGAAGGATTTGGCGTTGTTCGTACTGGTGATAAGTGGGGCTATATCGATGAAAATGGAGCTTATGTAATAAACCCTCAATTCGATAGGGCAAATCATTTCTCTGAAGGTTTAGCTCAAGTACGAATTGGAGATAAATATGGATTCATCGATGAAAAAGGAACGCTGGTTATAAATCCCCAATTTAAATACGCAGGTAATTTTAGTGAAGGGTTAGCATCAGTAACCGTTGGAGATAAACAAGGCTACATCAATAAAGAAGGTGAAATAGTTATTAATCCTCAATTTGTTCAGGCATTAGACTTTAATGAAGGACTTGCTAGTGTTCAAGTTGAAGGTAAATATGGATTCATAGACACCAATGGTAAATATGTCATTAATCCCCAATTTGACTATGCGTACTCTTTTTCAGATGGGATTGCTCAAGTAGTTATGGGCAATAAAAATGGTTATATTGACACAAAAGGTAACTACATAATCAATCCTCAGTTTGACACTGGTTCTAAATTTTCAAATGGATTAGCTGTCGTTAGGACGGGTGAGAATTATGGGTATATAGACACTCAAGGGAAGTATAAAATAAATCCTCAATTTAAATCTGCTGGTGATTTTGATTCTTCTGGATATGCTATGGTCAAATCAGAGGATAAATATGGTATTATTGATACGGAAGGAAAATTTGTTGTCAATCCTATATATGATCGAGTAAAACCATTTAAAGAAGGCTTAGCCGCTGTTCGAATTGGAAATGTATATGGCTTTATTGATACTGAAGGTAAAATGATAATAAACCCTCAGTATAAAAAAGTTGAAATCAGCTTCGACCGAGGTTTAGCACTTATAGAAACCGAGGATGACAAATATAGCTACATTAATAAAAAAGGAGAAATTATTTATAGCTTTACTACAGATTAATATTAAAGCAACAAACTAAAACGCCATGAGCATAAGAGCTGATGGCGTTTTAAAATGAATTTAATAATTTGTCTAAAGGAGATTGTTTAATTTTCTTTTGCGGAATATGTTTGCTCAGTAATTCTTTCAAATTTTCTCTATCAACTTCTGGCTCAATGATAATCACTTTGTTCGCACCAAAGAAAGTATCTTTTAATTTGTAAATCAACAAATTATCTTCCTCACTCTCGTGAATATCAAAAGCAGAAATTCTGTCATAATTAGTAATTACCGTATTAATAGAAATTCCTTTTGAGTGAATTTCAATTGGTATATATGGTGTCTCTCGTTTTTTGATGTAGTAGAGAATAAAGGCAGCAATCAAAATAAACGAACCAAAGAGGTAATTTTTAATGACAATAGTCCCCACAAGTATCAGCCCCATAATAAAGGACAAGCCTATTTGTGTATATTGATTTTCTTTAAGTTCAGAGTAACGCAAGGCCATCCAAGATATTTTTTCTTTTTCATCCATAAATAGATTTTACCATCTATTAAGATTAAAAAAAATAAAAACCACCAACGTAGCTTTTATTTTGTATCCTTATCTTCTTTTGCGCTACCTGATTTGATATCACCTCGGATGATTTTTTCAGCGAGTTTTCCATCATAATCATTTGCGACATCATTTCGAATGGTATTCTTTTCTTTTTCAATTGCTTTCTCTCGTTTCTTAACTTTTCCTTCAAATGTTTGCTCAAAGTAACTATCGTATGCGGCTTGAGCACTATCCACTTGGCTTTTTGCTGCTGCTTGTGTCATAAGTCCATTTGCAACTCCTTCGGCAGTAGTTCGTTTAGTTTCGTTAAGAATATTTTCAAGTAGTTCTGTTTGTCTTTTCTCTTCTTTGTAATTGACTCCATGAACACCTGTAATTGAATCATCATTTTTGGCATCAGTTCTTTCTTTCATGCTTTGTGCCAGCTGACTGCGTGGTGTTTTAAGTCGGTCTGATTCTTCTTTTTGCAAACGCTCTGCAATACGAGCTTCTTCAAGTTTTTCACTCCAATCTGTAGCTTTATCAGCTTTTCGTTTTTGTTCAAGTTGTTCTCGCTCAAGTCGTTCTTTACCAATTACATTAGTCTCAACATCAAATACACCACCTTTCCCTTTTTGCACTGCTGTTTGAAGTTTTGAAATATGACCTAAAGCTGAGCGTCCAGTAACTTTACCAATTGCACTAGAAACGTCTTTTCCAACCAAATTTTTAAACCCTGGGATTTTGGTTGGATCAGCTTTAAACGACATAGCTTTTTTACCAACACGAGACATCGTTTTTCCACCTCGCATTAATGCACCACCTGCACGACTTGCACCCATACGTGTAGCAGCTGCACCAACACCAGAAGCTAACGCACCTCCTCCAGCGGCTGCAACTCCTCCAATAGCGGCAGCCCCACCAACCATAGCAACTGGTGCAGCTATAATTCCACCTGCTAACATACCAACACCTTTAACTGCCATTTTACCAAGATCACCAACCATATCGCTGGATATCTTTTTGGCAAGCATTAGAACACCTCCAACAATCAGAAATGGTACAAACACTACTAACATCCGTGTAAGGAAATCTTGTCCCGGTTTAGCAGCCAATGATGCCAAGAATCCTTTTTCCTTCAAGAAAGTAACAGCGAGATAAATAAAGAAGAGAAATACAGGTGCCATAAATGCTGTTGATACTAACTCTTCAAACCATTTGTTAAATCCTACATACTTTTTATTCGCCATTCCCGGTATCGTCAGGCTGGTAAAGGCAATTGCGGAGAGCATCGTTGAAAACATCAAACCAAGCGTTCTTCCTAAGAAAACCAACATCATTTTAATAAAGACAAAGATTAATAATACGTTGATGAGACCAGCTCCAGTAATGATTATAAAATTTTCAAGAAATCCCTTCCCTGAATTACCTGTAATGATGATTTGTGGATTAATATTACTTGCAATTGCCAATGACACAGAACGTGTATTAGGGTCAACAAAGTCTTCAATGAACCCAGCTAAACTTGATTCATTTTCGTTGTCTGCATCGTTAAGCGAATTAGCTTTGTACTCACCTTTTGCTTCGATTCTATTATAAAAAACATGAGCTAATAGGTTCGATGCATCAACCACAGCCAAACCAATAAAGAGACTGAAATTTACCGTCAGAGCAACTAATATGGTTTTCATCAATTGCTTCTTATTCCCTGCATCATCA
Organism: Flavobacteriales bacterium; assembly: GCA_022763165.1. Lineage (GTDB taxonomy): Bacteria > Bacteroidota > Bacteroidia > Flavobacteriales_G > JALEGO01 > JALEGO01. The sequence goes on along the minus strand of JALEGO010000373.1, from coordinate 176 downwards.
ATCTTTAATACCATTTTAAAGGCAATAATAAGGAATGAGAAAATGAAAAGAATATTTGCAAAATCTCGCAATATTTCCCAACCAGTTTCGATAAGGCCGCTACGGTAAAAATTTGAATCGATTGATAGAAATACAAAAATGTCTAAAACATAGCCAACCAAAACCAAAATAACTTG
>JALEGO010000372.1 GCA_022763165.1 Flavobacteriales bacterium | reverse complement strand
TAAAACCGTTCTGAAAGAGTTTAAAAGCTATAAACTAAACCTCATGACTGGATTGAATACTTTGTTCAATGCCATGATGAATCATCCGGATTTTAAGAGTTTAGATTTTTCAGAATTGAAGATCACCTGTGGTGGTGGAATGGCCGTACAAAAAGCCGTTGCCGAAAGGTGGCAAGATCTAACGGGGTGTATTTTATCCGAAGGATATGGGATGACAGAGGCTTCACCAGTTGTTAGCTGTAACCCGTTCAATGAGAACAGTCAAATAGGAACTATTGGTCTGCCTGTTCCGTCTACGGATTTGAGAATTATTGATGAAGATGGAAATGTCCTACCCAAAGGAGAAGTAGGGGAGATACAAGCTCGTGGCCCGCAAGTAATGAAAGGATATTACAATAGACCAGAGGAAACGGCAAAAGTTTTGAATAGTGAGGGATGGTTGAGTACAGGAGATATTGGAATGATGTTGGATAAGGGATTCTTCAAAATAGTAGACCGTAAGAAAGACATGATATTGGTTTCTGGTTTCAATGTCTATCCTAACGAAATAGAAGATGTGGTGATGACACACCCCAAAGTATTGGAGGTCGCTGCTATTGGAGTACCTGATCCTAAATCAACGGAAGTTGTTAAGATTTTTGTCGTAAAATCCGATAAATCTCTTAGCGAAGATGAGTTGAAAGCATTTTGCAAAGAAAATATGACGGGTTATAAAGTGCCCAAACATATAGAATTCAGAGATGAATTGCCCAAGACTAATGTGGGTAAGATCTTGAGAAGGGAACTCAGAGATGAACAAAAACGAAAAGAAGAAGTTACAGTATAGCCGATAATTATTAGACTTAAGGTCTAAGCCATTAAAATAAACCAAAGAATATGTCAAAGTATCCGCAACCTTTAGAAATGCTTTATAAGTGGGAGAAAGAAACTCCTAACTCAATCTATTTAAGACAACCGGTGAATGGTGAATGGCTCACATGGACTTGGAAAGAAGCTGGCCAGGAGGTTCGAAAGATGGCGGCAGCCATTCAGAAACTAGGACTTCCCGAAAAATCTAAGATTGCAATGATCTCAAAAAATTGCGCTCATTGGATGATTTGCGATTTGGCCATCATGATGTCTGGGCATATCTCGGTTCCATTGTATCCCAATATATCTGCTGATACCTTACAGAAGATTCTTACACATAGTGAGGCAAAGGTTCTTTTTATTGGTAAACTAGATGACTGGAAATCTCTTGAGCCCGGTTTAATTGAAGGTGTTCAGGGAATTTCTTTTCCTATCTATCCTCATGAAAAATACACCCAATGGGAAGATTTAGTTAAAGATGTTACGCCAATTTCAGAAGATGTTATAAGAGATCCAGAAGAACTGGGTACAATCATTTATACATCAGGGACTACCGGAATGCCTAAAGGTGTAATGCATAAATTTTCCTCTTTTGGTTTTGCTACAATAAACGCATTGAGAGAAGCAGGGATAGGTCCAGGATCTAAATTTTTCTCTTACTTGCCACTTAGTCATATCGCGGAGAGACTTCTGGTTGAAATGGGCGGCTTATATTCTGGTGGAACGGTCTCTTTTGCTGAGAGCTTAGAAACATTCCCTAAAAACTTATCTGACACGCAGCCAACAGTCTTTCTGGGTGTACCAAGGATTTGGACAAAATTTCAGCAAGGTGTATTGGCTAAATTACCACAACAGAAGTTAGATAAGCTACTGAAAATTCCAATCATCTCTTCAATTATTAAAAACAAGATTAAGAAGGGTTTAGGTCTTTCAAAAGCGAGGAATGTTTTTACAGGGGCTGCACCAACGCCTGTAGCACTCATGGAATGGTTTGCTAAACTGGGTGTTTATATTCAAGAGGCATATGCCATGACTGAAAATTGTTGTTATTCTCATGTTACGTTTAATGACAATATTAAGTTGGGGTATGTTGGTCGAGCCTTACCGCATTGTGATGTTAAGATTGGTACTGACGATGAAGTGCTTATCAAGCATGAAGCTATGATGCTGGGTTACTATAAGGAGGAAGAAATGACTAAGGAAGTATTTGAAGGGGAATACTTCAGGACAGGAGATACAGGAGAAATAGATGCTGAAGGCTTCTTGAAAATTACAGGAAGAGTTAAAGACTTATTTAAGACCTCCAAAGGTAAATATGTGGCTCCATCTCCGATAGAATTGAAAATTGAGGCTAATCCGCATGTTGAACAGGTTTGTTTGGTAGGCTTAGGATTACCACAGCCAATGGCACTTTGTGTTTTAGCAGAGGGTAGTAAAGGTGCTGATAAATCTGCAGTAGTTAAAGCTTTTGAAGATACTTTGAGTAATCTAAATGCTCAACTAGAAGGTCATGAAAAGGTTGGGACAGTTGTTTTGTTGAATGATGAATGGACTGTTGAAAACGAAATACTTACACCGACTATGAAGATCAAGCGGAAGAAAGTAGATGAAAAGTATGGCGCTCTTTACGATAAATGGTGGGAAACCTCCGAAAAGATAGTTTGGCAATAGATTTTCAGACTTGTAGCATGCCTAAAGGCAACCTTACACTCACATAACCCGTTAAACATGAAGAAGGGTCATGTTTAAATTATATTTTTTTGGTTTCATATTGATTTGCTTAACCTCTTTAGAGGCTTTGGCCCAATGTGGTGCTTCCATAAACTTAGGTACCTGGACACAGGAAGGGCCAGCTTCCAATGGAGCATGGATTGTTGATGCCACAGGGAATAGTGTCAACCAATTTGTAAATGGTCCACCAACCTTTTTTGTTAGCCCTGATGAATTTATTGATGTTCGCATAAAAGGAAAGCT
>JALEGO010000371.1 GCA_022763165.1 Flavobacteriales bacterium | reverse complement strand
ATGCACTTTTTTAACTTCAAGACCTACCACAAGTGCTACCTTCTTGCTTGTTTCAACCATAAGATATTGTACGCCATCAATTTCCAATGCGTCACTAAAATCCGCTAAATTCCATTTGCCCTTAAACTTTACATCAACTAGTTCTCCTAACGAAAAATATGCTTCAGCCTCAAATTCACTATTGACGATATGTGCACCATCCAGTACATGAGTCAATTCTATACCGGCTCCTCCTTTAAGCGCAGAAACACCCATAGAGTGTTTTACGTTCCCACCCCAATCTCCAGAATTTGTATTAAAATCATAAGTAAATACTTCATAAGAAACTATGTTTGCATCAACTCCCAAGACTCCAAATGGTTTTACTGTACCTTGAATGCCTAGGTCGACTATCACTAAATTTTCTGTAATGGTACCTTCAGGCAGTTCTTCATCAGGTACTGGTGCATCAACAAATTCAGGTAAAGGAGCTACATACATTCCTGTTGCCAAATCGGATACAACATTATCCTCACTGCCTAATGACCAAGAGAATGACAAAGGAATGCCCTCTTGAGTTTTCGCATCCTGAGGAGCATTTCCATCAGACATTGGAAGATTCAAAGTTTCTCCTGCATAAATCTTGTTTTCATCACTGATCTGAGGGTTCCATCTCAGAATGGCTTCTGTGGTAGTATACTCCCTCTTTGCAATAGCACTTAGTGATTCGCCTTTCTTTATGGTGTACTGGTTCCAATTCTGATGTTGAGGGGCATTTCCATTGCAACACTTATCCGGTGAGGCACCATCGGGATCAAAATATTTTATGGGATCATTGTATGAATAATTATAGGGAGATAAGGATACAAAATTATCGGCCAATGGATCGGGACTATGCCATCTTCCAAGAGCTGGCTCATACCAACGCGCTCCATAGTCGTACCAATTTAAACCAAAATCTGAATGTAGTTCCTTACCGTTATACTTATACTGATTTTCTGCACCAACCACACTACCCCAAGAACCTTCCATTTCCATTCCAAAAGGATAGAAGTGATTGCGTTGCAAGACCTCTCCATCGCTTTCCGTAATCTTGCCATCGTCATTTAAGTCAGAAAATGTAGCGCGAGTATTCCCTAAGTGATCCTTGATGCTATATTCATATCTAAATTGACCTTGAGAGGGCACCGCTCTTCCTGAACCAAAATAAACAGCCTCAAGTTGACCTTCGTTATATTCAAATTCACCTATGTAAGTTTTTCGGGTCCAAGAAGATTCATTGTGACCTTTTGTTTCTGAGGCATATCGAGACCCGCTAGCATCATAACTATGTTTTATTGAGTCAAGGTTATCAAAAGCAATGATCTCTGGAAGATTTTTAGTGTTGTAAATAACATCCATTTCCTTTCCATTATCTCTTATCATGTTACCCGCATTATCATAGAAATAGCTGCCGTCAGAATTGACTTGCCTAAAGCCATTGACTGGATCTCCAGTCTCTTCAACAAAGTCCAATTGATTATCTAGATCGACTGAATAAGCCAGATGATCCATATTCAGTCCAGATAAACCATTTCTTATCAGACCAGTAATATTGCCATTCTCATCATATGAAATATTGCTTACATCATACATATTATTTTGAACAAACTGCCCTGTTGGGTCCGATTCCGCATAAAGAGCCTCAATTAATCTTCCATGATTATCATATTCGAAACCAAATCCTTTCTTATTATTCCCACAGCCATCTCTATATTCAATCGCATTGATATTCCCATTATATTGTGGTTCTATTGATAAATTTGGTTTTTCAACATTGTAATAGAATTTCATCGAAAAAATATCAGTATTCTTTGCTGCAAGCGCTCTACCATTCTGCTTTCCTGAAGTGCCTATTTTATTTTTTTGAACATCAACACCACAATCATCTACATTGTTGATTGCTATAATTCGACCGTGAATATCATATGAATAGTTTACTACTTGTAAAAACTTGGATTCTGCCAAATCTGTTGCTCCTAATGATTTGCTTGAGATCTCATTTTTATCATTATAACTCAACTTGCTCACAAGCTCTTTTCCTGAGCCATTGATTTCATGATAGGTCTTGGTTATCCTACCCATATGATCATAGTGATACTCCTTATCAATTATTGTTGCACTTAATACTCCAAAGTTTGCCCTGTGAAGAATCTTTTCATTTATCACTTTACCTGTAAAATCATGTTTCTTATAGACAAGATCTTCTTCACCAGTCACATTGTCCGATATCGTAAGTATTTCATGGTTATCATCACTGAAATAAGTTCTAGTGAAGAGATATTTATCTATTTTCCCGTTATCATCAAAAACGGCCAATTTTGATCCAGTAACAAACCCGGTGTGATCGTTCCTTGGTAGATCATTATAGAGCACATCAGCAGATGGAACAAAAGTCTCGGAAGCATCAAGAATACCATCTCTGTTGAAATCGTGATGATCATAATATGTAATGGATGTTATATCGAGAGCATATGTTGGAAAACTGTTGCTTTCGGTATAGCCATGAGCGGTATATTCTGAGGGCGTTTCATAAAGACCATCAGTATTCGTTGGCAGCTGATTTCCCGTATATAAACCTGTCATTATCGGTCGCCCAAGAATATCATATTTGGTGAATGTTTTGACGCCATTTGCATCTTCATTAAGAACTATTCTTCCCAATCGATCATAGTAAACTCTTTCTTCATTCTTGCCCGGAATGTCTTTCCGAATTATTTGTCCATGAAAATCGTAGTACAAAATGAAAAGACCTTGTTTTATGTTTGGCAATTGACAATTGAACAAGCCAGAATTTTCCATTTCCTCATAGACCTTAGGAGGGATGACATATTTCAGTCTTCCAAAATCATCGTACACAAAATAAGTCTGGTACCCTTCTTTATTGTTCATGATTTCTTTTCCATTTCTATCTCGATAAACAATCACGGAATGGCCGTTTTCATCCAATGTTTGTTCAACATTCAATACACTTGGATCATAAAACCCAGATGACATACCAACATGATCAAACAACCTGACTTCATTACTAAAATTTGCACGATGATATTTTCGAACCTCATGACCGGTCCCCAAACTCCAATCAGAGCCCATTGCGCTTACTTTTTTAATTCGATTTAATGGCGATTTTTCGAACTCAAGCTCTTCATAGCCATCAGCCCCATAAAGCACGTTATGGATCCATTTTGCATCTGCCCTGTATGTTCCATTGTTGCTTGCCAGGGCCATTGGTCTATGCTGCTTAGTTATACGACCAAGATTATCATATTCCGTAAATACTAGCGCATCCTTTTTTGAGGCAGTTCCCTTGACCACAATGCGTTGTATAGACCTTCCTAGACCATCAACATAGTTAACATTTACGGTGGATTCATTTTCATCTAAGGTTTCAAGATCTTGTTGATTTTTGATCCCTTTTACTTTTACAGATCTACTTATTATGGAACTCAAGGCATTGTCTGGGTCGTAGACATAATCATGCTCTACTAAAATATTATTATCCTTATCTCTTATCAATTCCAAGCGCCTGAATGCATCATATTCGTATTGAGATTCAATTTGATTTGTTTGATCAAGCACAACAGCAACATTAGGTCCTTCATATCCATATGTTATCATTCTTGCGTCTTCACGATGGAATCTTAATTCGTCTATATACGCTGTACCACTGAGAGAAACTGGAACTGAGCTCCCCTGAACATGCGGAATATCTAGGTGAACTGTAAATTTCTTCCATTTACCTTCTGCCATGATAGTTTCTACAATTTGATGATCTACATTGATATTTACTTCGCCTGATTTTGCCCAAAAACTGATCACAAAAGCTCCATCATAAACACTTGGCTTAGAAATTGAGCCAGAAGAGAGTTGCTTGCATTTCTTTCCTAAAAATTGGCTTTGAGCAGTAGTTGAGTTAAAAATCCAGCCACCTTCATTGTCACCATTTTCAAAACTCGTGTAGGCACTTTCATATGCTCGACCATTAAGAATTTTAGCAAGGGCATGATGGTTTGAATTATCCCATATCAGTGAGGAATTCTCGTCAAAGGCTGGGTTCTGTTCGTAAATGTTACCATAATCATTGTAGTGTAAATGAATGGATGGCAGATTTTCATTGGCGGTATGATACGCTGGATCTTTAACTAGAAAACCTCCAGTGCTGCTGATTTTAACCTGTTCAAATGTTGTTGATGGACTTATAAATTCAGTGGACCAAATTCTAGCCAAGTTAACTTTGTCAAAATTATTTTTGTCATATAAACTCAATGTGGAACTCAAACATCTTTCAGCCTTTCCAGGCTTGTGGATCCAAGTGGAAACTTCAATTGGTTGGTTGATCCCTAGATCTTGCATAAATTCAAGAGCTTCTTCTTGCCAATGCCATGGTATATTGGTAATCTCAAGTTCGTGGCTATACACGATTTTTTCAATGCGTGTAATACCATCACTGTTTACAAACGACTTAGATATGGCATTTCCGTGCCTTAAGAGAGGGTCGTAAGAATAGTTGGTCGTAGTACGGACACCATTTAGTAATGTGGATTCTTCTCTTAAAGTAACATACCCTGTAACGATGTTATAATTTTCTACGAACAAAAAGTTTTCATGATAATATTGATACCCCCCACCAACGCCTAAACACCCTGAAAATTGACCTTCAATAACCTCATAAATATTGTAGGCTACTGTCTGACTCGTCTGCAAATCACCCAAAATACATGGATTAGTTACCCCTGGTCTAATTGTTTGAACAGGCTCTGAATGCGTCAAATTAAAATCATAGATGAAATTCCTTTCACTCACTTTTATTCCTTGATCATCATAGATTTCTTCCTTTTCTAACTTCCCATTCAATAAATTTGACTGTTCCCATGTTGGAATTGGAAATTCTGCCAGCCCCACTCCGTTGTTGGGTGTGACAAAAAATTGGCTAACGATTTTGCCATTTCCAGTTTGAAACTCCTCTACCTTTAAATATCCAATGTGACTCCCAGTTGTGCTTTCAAGAGGCACTACAGAATTATCAGAAAATAGATAATCCTGATTTACACAATTTGGAGTAACACAAGCTGCTGATGAGGAGCCCTCATAACCTGTCAGATATGATGCTTCGGGGCCAATAATTTTTCTTCCATAGACCTTTTTCCCTACCAATACACCGCTTGATGTACCAAAATCAGATGTATTGTAGCCATAATTCTTTATAACTGAATTGCCATGGCCATCATCATTGATAATTTTCGATATCCTTAAACCACCAACAATAATGTTTTCATTGCTTTCTTTGAATGTTTCGCCTGTCACAGTTAATGTGACATGCTGTTCCAAGCTTTGATCAATATATGCGCTAATTGTAAATGTTTCTCCATTGCTGATATAATAGGGATACCCCTCCAACTCCATTAGTAAGATCTCAACCCCACAAACAACTTGATTTGGGCATGCTTGAGCGTACGGAGTTTGGTTAAAAAGAGAAGTAATATCATGTGTTGTCCCGTCATCTTTTGTCAAACACAAACCCCACAATTGAGCGGCAGAGGAGCTCCATTCTTGAGGATCTATTGTTGATGCTGAGCTTAGTTGTACTTTTAGATACCCATTGTCATCTTGAGAAAAATGATTAAAATGCTCGGGATAAACAAGTGAAACACTCGGAATGCCGGCATCACTGCAGTTGATTCCACTTCCTGCTACAAAATAAACGATATCATCTTGAATCAGTGTAGTTTGATCTACTTGATGTGGTTCAAACTCAAAACTTGTTGAACCCCCTGTTGGGTACTCGATTTTAGCCAGTGTACCCACCTGCATTGATGGATAATCTGCACTACGATCAGTCTGAGAAGAACACTCCTTGAAACCTCCGTTATGCTGATCATCAACCAAAACTGAAGGCATTAGATCTTCATTGTAGTAAGCCCCATTAAAATAACCATAGTCATCCTGTGCAAAGCACTTTCTTCTGGGTAAGCTTGTATTTACACCGTGTTCAGGAAAATCTTCCTCATAATAACTAAAATTGTGCTTTAATGAGTCTTGAGAGTCATTGCTCAATTGAGCAAAATATCTCAATCTTAGACGGTACTCATCTGGCATGCCGAAATTACCATTTGGAATGGACACATCTTGACTTCCATCACCTGGAAATTCGTTAGGGCTGTAAAGCGTGCTGAAATAATCGCATCCAATAGCGTATTTTTTTAGAATAAGACCATTATTGTCTTTTAGAATAATGTCATTCAGCCATTTTGGAGGATTATTAAACCAGCCTCCGATATTACTATTCATAATTACTTTAGGCGTTGACCATCTATCAACATCAATTCTCAAGCTATCTGACACGAACTCAACAGATAATCGATTTCCTTCAATTTCTTTTAATCTTAAGCCTTCAACTTCAGTCACCATTTGATTATCAGAATTTGTTAAGATCCCACCCACTTGATAAACTTGACTATAATATTCAACTTCAGTAGGACAACCATAGCTATTTGACTCGTATGACCTTGAACCAACGTTCCTGAACATATAGTACTCTTTTTCATAGTGAAAAATCAAGGAGTCCATCGTGCTGTGTGACTTAATCTTAGTCAAGTACCAGGTGGAAGGTGTAACAGGAGTCAAATTAGGGTAAAGTGGCTTATAAGATGCCGTTT
>JALEGO010000370.1 GCA_022763165.1 Flavobacteriales bacterium | reverse complement strand
ACCAATCAAAAACCTTGCTTTCAATCGAGTGTTGGTATCATTCTTTAGCTTGGCAAGTGAATCGAGTCGGTTAGCCACGCTCAAAGCACGCTCAAATTGATTCGTTTCAGTTAGTATTTGCGTCTTCCAATATATGATTTTGAATAAAGATTCAGATTCAGTTTTTATAGCCTTTTCAAGGGCTTTGTCAATCCACAGTTCTGCGTTCTCCGTATCATCAGTGATTTGATAGTGATAAAGTGCAATTTCGAGTGCGATTTTCGACAGGTCTTCAGAAGAGTTCTCTTTAAATTTAGTTTCGAGGCTATCCAGATAGGAATTCTCTGACTTTATAAGGTTTGAGTAGATGCATAACAAACCAATGAACAATATTCGCAGGAACAATATGTAGCTTGAATTGGTTATGAGAAAGTATTTTAATGTTTTTCGGATGTCGAATTGTAAATTTGATCAAATTAAGAAATAAAATATGCTTGGCAAAATTAGGATTTGGCTGTATGTGGGATGTGCTCTAATTTTCATAATGGTATTAGTAGGCGGAATTACAAGACTTACGCACTCTGGTTTATCAATGGTTGATTGGAAACTTGTTGCGGGTTCAGTACCACCCATGAATGACGCTGAATGGAATGAGGCTTTTGAGAAGTACAAGGCATATCCTGAGTACAAAGAGCTGAATTTCAATTTTACATTGTCAGATTTTAAATCGATTTTTTGGTGGGAGTATATCCATAGAATGATTGGTAGGTTATTAGGTCTTGTTTTTGTGGTGCCGTATCTCTACTTTGCTGTAAAGGGTGTAATTAATAAAAGTCTAAATAGGAAGTTGATTTTCATGTTTGCTCTTGGTGCTTTTCAAGCATTCTTAGGTTGGTTTATGGTGAAAAGTGGTCTTAAGGATGAGCCAGCTGTGAGTCACTTTCGGCTGGCCGCTCATTTGATTACTGCTTTTCTTACTTGTGGTTATATTTTTTGGGTAGCACAGAGTTTGGGTCAGAAGAAGATTCGCGTTGCGAGCTCCCTAAAGACGTTTCAAAAATATGGCGTGATTTTATTGGTTATGGTGATCGTTCAAATCATTTGGGGAGCCTTTGTTGCTGGGTTAAAGGCTGGTGGAGCTTACAATACTTGGCCGCTTATGGATGGAGGTTTCTATCCAACAGGAATGGCTGAGCCGTCTTTACTCCAAGCCTTATTAAATGGAATAGCTGGAGTACAATTCTTTCACAGGTATTTTGCGATAATTGTTTTGATCACAACAATTTGGCTATGGTTTAGGGCCAAATCACAGAATATTAAACATCGCAATCTATTATTGTTGGCGGTGCTTATTCAGTTTGTTTTGGGAATCTTTACGCTAGTATATGCCGTTCCAATAGTTTTGGGGATTCTCCATCAATTGGGGGCATTTATTCTGTTGCTCTCAGTGATTCAATTTTTACTACAGTTCCGATTCAAAAACGAAAGCATCAATGGATGATGCTCAACTTTTGAGTTTGAGTTTTATCTCCGTTGATTTGTATGTAATATATACCATCAGGCAAAGTGCTAGTATTTAGCTTCATACTACTAGTGATTTGAGTAGGTTTTTCAATACTAACGAGAGCACCAACAGAGTTCAAAATCCGAATACTTTGAATGCCATTTAAATCATTTACAAACGTGTAGTCTCCAGCAGGATTTGGGGTGATCGATATATTTTTAGTTACAGATTCTTCAATGCTAGATGGTGCTCCAGCAATACCCACCAATGTAAGGTCATCAAAGTAAAATCCATCGCCATTAACAAAATTGTCAGAGTGAAGTTCAAACTTTAAATAGATTTGTTGTCCTAAGAAATCATTTAAACAAACTTCTTCGGCTACCCAATTTTGTTGATCACCATCATACAATGGCTCTCCTTGAGCCTGATTCCCATTTCCAAGAACGGTATATTTCCCGCACAATGGAGTCCAGTTCAATTGATCGGTTGATGCGAATAACTGAACATAGTCAAATCCCGCTTCGATTTCCCATTTCGCCCAAAACTCGAGATTTGCGTGAACCAGACCTGCGAGGTTAAGGGTTGTATCAGATTCAATAATCGTGGTACTTTGATCTTGGTAATTACCATTTGGGGAGTCGGTAATAGAACTTGGTGAAGATACGAAGTCAGATGTTGTAACATTCCAAGTGTTGGACGTCCAGTTGTTAAAATTGTTAGCCGCATCAGCGTAAATTACAACTTGGTTGCCATATACTTTAGTAATGGTATCATGAATGACATATGAGCCATTGTCCACAGATAAAACGAATGTCACCTGATCACCTGATTGGATATTTCCCTGAAGGATATAAGAGATTGAATCAGTCTCGGGTGTCAATAAAGGTAGATTGGAATGGTTGTTACTCGATCCAACACTAGCAATGTTTGATGTAATAGGAAATAATGAAACTGTAAATGCGCCTGAGCTGTCCAGTCCAAGACGCTGTATGTCGTAAGTCGCATAATTATTTAAGCCACCTAATAGTTGATCTGATTTCTCAGTGACTTCAGAATGTTTTCCAGCTAGTCTTGCCATCGTAATATTGGCAAAGACATTTTCCTTACATAAGCCAATAATATCATTTGTCTGGGGCCAGAATCCATCATTGGAGCTACCTACTTCTGGTGTCATCGCCAAGATTTTGTTTTTTGAGGCTTGCTCGCCATACATCCAATCATCCGAGTCACCAGCAGCAGGGTACAAATCAGAACTGATCTGATTCGTGTATCCATTTTCACGAACCATCAATTCGGAGATCACTTGAAATAGTCCATGGTCTGGGGTCGGCTTATTATAATCATAACCATAAGGGTAAAGCAACAAATCTGAAAAAGTGTGATAATTTAAAGCAAGTTGAAAAGTGTGTTGCTCGCAAAACCACTTGATCGCTTGCGTTTCTGGTTCTGAAAATGCAGAAGGTCCTCTGTAAGTGTCGCTATTGGTACTTGGAGATGCCCCTTGACCTCCCCATTGGTAGGCATAATTTCTGTTGAGGTCTACACCATACGTTCCATCACCATTGTCCCTTCTATTTTTTCTCCACATACCACCGCCATTAGGGTTGGTAGTTTCATTTCTGATGTATCCGTCAGGATTAATCATTGGGACAAAATACATCTCGGTATTGTCAACAAGGTTCTTAATTTCACTATCTGTATTATAATTTTCAAGAAGATAATACATGTAAAATATTAGCTGTGAAAGCCCTGCTGGTTCCCGTGCATGATGTATGGCACTGTAAAACACTTCCGGCTCAGTTTCATCGACATTTGGGTTGTCAGAGATTTTGAGCCAAAAAATATCCCGTCCCTCATGGGTTTTGAAAGTGTCGATTGCTTGTCTTACGGTAATAAGGTTGGGGTATTTGTTAGACATGTTGTCGATATGTCCTAAGAATTCGGCATAAGTGAAGAAGCCTCCCATTGAACCCAAGGTGAAATCGCTCGGAGTTTGGTAGTCACCACCTGTGCTGCCAGAGCAAGATGAGTTTTTAGGTTTGGCCGTAGAAGGTCGAGTAGCATAGTATTTTTGAACATCAGAAATGAGGATTTCAATATTATAACCTAAATTCTGAATAGTATTGATTTCATCCTTGGAAAAGTCAGAAACGAACCAAGTATTGGTTTTATATTCTCCATGATCCACAGCTATTCCTGCATTGGAAAGCTTGTAAAGGTCTTGATGGCCTTCTATGAATATTTTTACTTTAGAATATTGACTGTTTTGAGCGAACATCGTTACACTCATCATTAACAAAAAAAGAGTAAAGATTTTTTTCATGCCGAGAAATTGTGGTTATGTAAGTTACAAAAAAATAAACGAGAATCAGGATCAAAAAGGGCCTACTTCCATATAATATTTTGAATAAGATGCTCTAAATCCTGTACTATATAGGAAGTTAAAGGTTGAAGAGAGTCTTGGTTTGGTTTAATTTCATAATAAAGAGATCCTCGTATGAAATGTTTAGAGCTGTCCGTTGCGTGGAATTGATAAGAAGATGCCACATCACCTTTTAGAGCGTAAATTGTACCAAAAACTTTGTTGCTGTCATTGATAATTAATTTTTCATCAATTGCATATGCTTTTACGGTATGTTTATAGGCTAAAGATCTTGAATCTTCCAAGTATT
>JALEGO010000369.1 GCA_022763165.1 Flavobacteriales bacterium | reverse complement strand
CATAATCATCCTTGCCAAGAAACCTCGAAATCATAGAGGCTCCCCCCACTCCTATACTCATTCCTATAGAAGAGATTAAGAAGGTAATGGGCATGACTACCGTAATTGCTCCAATGGCCAATGAACCCACCCAATGACCTACAAATATGGTATCCACAACCATGTAAATCGACATTACCAAAAAGCCTATTGCAGCAGGGATGGATTGCTTTACAATTAACTTTCCTATGGGTTCAGTTCCAAGATATTCGGTTTTCAAATATGCTTTTTAAACAATTGTAAAAATTCTTCTTGAAGTTCCTGTCCTTTGTCTTTGGCATACCACTTGTGAATCTCAACAGCAAGTTCATCATAGCTCTTTGCTCCTGAGGCCTTATTCTCCGAAACCATTTTTTGAGGGGTAGCTGGCCTTGGACCCCAGCTGAAAATAACGTCTCCCTGCGCTGTGCTAGCTATCAACTTGGGAATTGAGCGTCCTCCATTGGTTAAAAATTGATCCATTAATTCCAAATTCTGATCTCTCAAGAGAACACGTAGTTGAATTTGATCAGTGCTTTCGGCTATCATTGACAAAATTGGTAAATTTTGCGCAGCATCTCCACACCAACTTTCTGACAGGACCAACCATTTCATAGGAGCTGAAATCGATTTAACAGCGTCCAACAACTGATTATTCAATTGCACAGTCTTACCAACTCTATTCATCCTATGCACGTTAAGTTTCGCATATTTCACAAAAACCTCCGAATCTTCAATAGCGGTGGATCTACCTTCACTAACTAGTTTCTCACTTAACTCAACGTAAGACTCATAATCCATTCCCGAGGCCATATACTTGTCAATGCTTACTTTTGTACTCATAGTTCAAACCTAATATATTTTAAGACACAAAACTTGAATAGTTTCATTCTTTCCTTAAGCATTGTATTCTGGATTGCCTTCTCGTCAGAATCATTCTGTCAAAATGAAGAAGCAGCAACCAAAAAAGCTCATCTTGATGCCGCCTGGTATGCAAGTGATTCGATTACGCTGATGAAAGATCTAAACAATATGTTCAAGTTCTATATGAGCAACTACAAAAACAATTTTGACCCAAATTCAGTAAAGGCCATTATATCGCCACACGCATCTCTCTTTTACTCAGGAATTTGTGCAATGAGCAGCTATGGCAGCCTCATAACCACCAGCAAGGATCTTCTGATCAAGAATAAACAAATCAAACATGTCTTGATTTTAGCTCCAAGTCATTTTAAGAATTTTAACGGAATCATTTGTCCAGCATTTGAACAGTACCAAACACCTTTGGGGAAAATCAAAATAAACAAAACTAATGTTAACCTCATTAGTAAAGAAATCAATCGTCAACCCCAAAATGATTTTTTTGAGCAAGAACACTCTTTAGAAATGCAACTACCTTTTTTGCAATATGCAATTGAAAATTTTAAAATAACACCAGTAATTGTTGGAAACATAAACGAAACGAACCGTAACAAAATAGCTAGTATTCTTAATAAGGTTATTGATGATCAGACTTTGGTAATAATAAGTTCTGATTTTACTCATTATGGAGAAAAATTCAACTACGAGCCATTTATTGAAAACAAAGTCGGCCTAATAAAAACTATAGATGACAAGGTTTTCAAAGGTATCTTCAATCAGGATTACAATCGCTTTGAACAAGTGATCTCTGAAACCAAAGCGACCGTTTGTGGACGGAACCCCTTAAGGCTGTTCTTATCTATTCAAAGTGATCATCTTTCAGGGCTCCAAGGCTTTTTAACAAATTATTATACTTCCGCTCATGTGCACAAAGGATACGAAGATGGTTCACTAGAGACCGAAGAACTTTTTGGCTACATATCAGATCAAAACATAGAAAGTTCTGTAAGTTATGGCTCAATTCTTTTTATGAAGTCAGATTCTAAAGGTTTAGATAAATTCCCTTTAAGCAAGTATGACAAACTAGCACTATCTAACATGGCAGAAGAAATACTGATCAACCAATTCGCGAAACCTAAATCCATTCCAGATGAATCCTTTTACTCGATAGAGAGTCCAGGAATAGCAAAAAAATATGGTCTTTTTGTCACGATTAACAAGGATAAAAAGTTGAGAGGTTGTATGGGCAAAATTCAAAATGAATACAATACAAGGGAAATCCTGCATTATATGACTTTGGCCAGCGCCTTTCAGGACAGTCGGTTTGATTCCATAAGTATTGATGAGCTTGAAGAATTGGATTTAGAAATCAGCTTGTTAATGCCACCTAAAGCAGTAGACTCTATTCAGCAAATTCAATTGGGAAAACACGGGATAATATTTAAGAAATTGACTAACAAAAAGCTCTATTCCGCAGTATTTTTACCACAAGTGCCTATGGAACAAGGCTGGAATTTAGAACAAACACTTTCAGCGCTGGCTAGAAAATCCGGTTTGGATCAAAATGCTTGGAAAGAAGAGGCTACATTTGAGGTTTTTGAGGGCATTAAATTTTCGTTTGAGTAGAATAATAATATTGATTTTTACGGCCTGGATTATTGGACCAACCATTCACGCCCAGGTGCTATTTGGAGGAGCCAATGACGAAGAGGCCTATTCTATTTTACGAACCAAGGATCAAGGTTTGTTAGTAGTTGGAACCACCAGAAGTTTTGGTTTAGGCTCAGAAGATATTCTATTAATTAAGCTGAACAAACTCGGTCTCATTGAATACTATAAAACTATTGGGACTTCCCACAGAAACAGAATATATCGAACTATTCAAACAAGAGATGGAGGATATGCTCTTCTAGGCTCTGGGTTTCCTGAAGAAAAGAATATTAGTGATATTCACCTTGTCAAATTAGACTGGAGGCTTGAGGTTGAATGGGAATCTTATTATTTAAATCCTTCTGAAGAGGAAGGTTATGGAATTCAAGAACTTGCGGATGGTTATTTAATCTCTGGCTTTACAAGAGAGACCGGAGTTGGGGCCTTTCAAATTATCAAAACAAATTTGTCAGGTGACATCATTTGGTCTAAGATCATAGGCAAACAAACCAAAGATATAGCTATTGGATCAGCAATTTTAAGCAATGGCAACTATCTGATTTGTGGAATGAAATCTGGTTTTAATAACTACAGCTCTTTTGATTTTAAAAGGAGAAGTTCAAATTTGATGTTTGCAGAGCTCAATAAAAACACTGGTGATACAGTTTATACAGAGGTGTTGCAATCAGGTGACCATGTTTTATTAAATGATGTCGTTCAAGCAAATGACGGCAGCATTTATATTCTGGGTTCGGATCAAAACAACAGTATGGGCAGCTTTGATGTATTGCTAGGAAAGTTAGACCATAACGGTACTTTGTTATGGACAAAAACCTTTGGTGGAAGTGCGTTTGACTATGGGAGTTCCCTTATTATCCACAATGACAGCCTCTTTATCGTTGGAACTTCAAACTCTTTCTCGGATAAACCAAAAATCTATTGTATTCATGCTACTTTAGAGGGAAACCCAATCTGGGAAAAGACTTATGGGTCCCAGGCATCAGAATATGGCAAGGACATTGATATTATAGGCGAGCACTTATACGTACTTGGTCAAAAAATGGTGGAAGATTCGATACCACATTCTGATGTCATTTTGTACATATTAGATTTAAATGGAGCAGATGAACAAATTAATTTGACTGAAAGTTTAAAGACAAAAATCCAGCTCTACCCCATTCCTGCCCAAAATCATTTAAACGTAAATGTTTTGAAATCAAACTTGGATATTGAAATTGACCAACTCCAATATGCAATATTTGATGATCAAGGAAAACTTGTAAAACAATTCTCGGCAAATAAAAACTTTCAACTGAATACAGCTGGCTATAGGAGTGGTAGATATGTTTTAAAAGTTCTAAGTGAAGAATACTCAGATATCCAGAAACAATTCATTATTGTGCATTAGACAAAGAGTCTAATTCATGAAATTTCCATTGGACTTCATTATTGTTCAAAATATGCTGAAATATGAGGACCTGATCTGGCGCCTGGGTAGCTAAAGCAGCAGAGTCATTTGCATACTTAGTCAAACCGATTCCGTTTGCAAAGAAATGTATTCCATCATCTGATGGTTTATAAAATTTCTTCACGCCATCACCCGTATCACCAAGGATACAGTAGGAATCTACACCTCTGGCTTTTAATTCAACTAACTTAGGGTAAATGATATTGAGAAAAGTCGCCCCCGCGGAATCACAGTTCACATTCCAATACTCAACATTTGAATGAGAATAGGTCCATGGCTCAGGCAGTCCAGGGACTCCTCTAAAGGGATTCACATGCATAATAATGAACAAATGACTGCCAGCTGAGATGGTATCATAGACATTCATAAACATCTGATATTGAGCCTCTAAATCTTCACATAATGAGGGATTGAGAAAAGTATTCCAGCATAAGGTAATGGCTTTATTCTTACTGTAAACATTGAACGATTTCTTACCGGTCAACTCTCTATACCATTGGATATTTCCAGCTCCCAAATCATGATTACCAAGCGCCCACTGTACTTCCGGTCTGGATAAATTAAAAATACTATCTATATATTCAACGGTGCTCCGCCTATACATGGACTCTGCAGTGATATCTCCACCCATCCAAACGCGATCATATTCATCAAAAGGTAATTTTTCAATCTTAGGGTCTACTTTTCGCCCCCAACTCTGGTAATCGTAAGTATGTCCCACAAAGATGTAGTTCAGTGTATCCTGAGCTAATACTGAAGGACTAATCAAGAAAAAGTAAATAATAAAATGCTTTATTCTGAAAGACATTCTACTTTTGATTTGTATTCAAATTAACGAAAAAAGGCCCAAAGCTTGAACTTTAAAAAGATTTTGATCCGTGTTTTTACCTTTTTGGTCGCGTACTTGGCCTTGGTAAATGTCGTTCTTAAAAATCAAGAATACTATGGAGATTTTAATTGGAGAACGAGCTTGTGGAGCGATCAAGCAGGATATTATTCATACAACCCTGCAACTTTTATTTATGATTTTGAGATCGACAGTTTCCCTCTTAAAGCAGCCGTAAATACGGGTGTTGGTTTTCGAAATAAGAATGGTAAGTTTTTTACGCGCTATACATATGGTGTCGCATTCTTGCAAAGTCCATTCTTTTTAGCTGTTCATTACTACAATAAGAGTAAATCCCTTGATACAGATGGGTTTTCCGGAAATTATCATCGCATTCCAATCCTATCAGGAGTGTTCTACCTCATGCTTGCATTCATCATTCTGTTCAGGATTCTTAGAAGGC
Source organism: Flavobacteriales bacterium (assembly GCA_022763165.1). Classification (GTDB taxonomy): domain Bacteria; phylum Bacteroidota; class Bacteroidia; order Flavobacteriales_G; family JALEGO01; genus JALEGO01. The sequence goes on along the minus strand of JALEGO010000369.1, from coordinate 655 downwards.
AATACAGCGCTATTGTAAGTATAATATCCTTAATCATCATTTTCACTGGAACCAATTTGTACTTCTATTTTCTGAACTACAATGGCTTTTCTCACATTTATTCCTTGTTTTTATTTACTCTTTTTTCTTCACTTGCCTTAAAATATAGAGATAAGGAGCATGTATTCACGCTTTATTTGTTGGCATTTATCTTTTCCTTTTGTGTCCTAATACGCCCTACAAGTATCATTATTGCCGTTGCTCTATTCATGTTCTGGAATAAGAATACTTGGAAATCTTTATGGCGCAATCTTAGTATTATTAGAATTGTCATACTGCTAGTTTTTGCAGTACTGCCCTTTATCCCTCAATTTGCTTATTGGTATTTCTATTCTGGAAAGTTACTATACTACTCATATGGAGATGAAGGTTTTAAATACTTGTTCAACCCACAGCTCCTAAAAACTTGGTTTGCTCCCAAAAATGGTGTCTTACCTTATACCCCTATTTTCATTCCATTACTGATCATTTGGATATTGAGATTGAGATCAGATAAAACTGCATTACCAACACTGGGTATTTTCATTCTAATATCCTATTTTTCTGCCGCCTGGCATCTGTATCACTTTGGTTGCGGATATGGAAATAGAAACCTTATCGAGTATGGAGTCTTTTT
>JALEGO010000368.1 GCA_022763165.1 Flavobacteriales bacterium | reverse complement strand
TGCCAGTGATTTTCTAAGACTTTTTGTCGAAATGTCTTTTTGTTCATTTCACCTGTATAAACCCAATTCATTCCTTTAAAAGCTTGTATTTCAGGGTTGTTTTTATTCAGGAAATTCATGCTTGTGCGATGTTGAGTCCCAGTGTTTTTACCATTTGTAAATCCAAACCAAATTTGACCTTTTGTGGATTTTCTTGATTTAAAAAGTTGGAAAGTTTTTCCAGGCGCATTAGGAATGATTTTGTCAGTTCCAGCATATTCAAGATCAAGATAACGCTCTTCAAAGAGGGTGCTGTCGAAATTAAAGGTGAATTTGGGATGACTAAAGATTTTAGGGAAATGGGTATAGGCCAATGAATAAACTGCAAAGCCCCTTTTGTTTGCTTTGAGTTTATATGTTTGATTAGTATTTCCTAATGTTGAGCTAATAAGGTCGATGTTTGATACTGAGGTGTCTCTCAAAAATGGTTCAGCTTTTGGTGGTGCGATTTCTTCGATCTCTGCCTCTGGATATATGCTCTTAAGTGTCTTTTTCTCCGAGCTTGTTAAACCATTATCCAGCGATATATATTTCAGCTTTGCCTGCTTTAATTTTTGGAGCTCTTGCAGAGGATCAATGATGATATTTCCTTCTAATTTTATCGAGTCCAGGTTGGTTAATCCTTTAATGTTATCTGGGAGTTCGGCCAATACATTATTTCTAAGATCCAAAGAAAGGATTTGATTCAGGTCTCCTATGTTGCTTGGCACAGAGATCAATTGATTTACTGGAATGGACAAAACATTTATCGAAGCCATTTTGGATAGACTTCGAAACAAGTCTTTAAAGTTTAGCAACTCATTTTGGCTTAGTGTTAAGGATTCAAGTTCCGTTAGACCAACAATTTGCTTGGGTAGTTTGGTAAGTTGATTATTTTTCAAATCAAGTGATTTCAATCTGTTCGTTCTGCTAAGGTCATCCAGTAAGTCCTTGTAATCTATATTAGGATTGCCAACCACAGTTAAGTTCTCAAGCTCAGGGAGATCTTGAAGCTTAGGAGTGAAATTCAGATCATTATTCAGCAATTCTAAATTGTGAATAGATAATTTTTGAAGCTTATCTATTAAACCCTTGAATTCGATTTGTTTGAATGGGCCGATGGTGGCTACGGTATGTAGATTGGTGAATTTTTCATATTGATCTAGAAACTCAGCTAAATCGCCCGATGAAATCAATAGTCTTTCACAAGATTCTGGTTTGTTCAGGGCATATTCAACATCTTCATAGAGCACAAACCCATCTTGCCCCTTCAACGAAAGGAATAAAGAGCATAACCAAAGAAAGCATAAGAATCTCAATGCTATAAATTTAAGTAATTCTTAAGAAGTCATTAAAACAACACTGAAGGGATAAATTTATTGTGATAAAAGTGGTTGGAACTGCAAGGATTGTATTTTTTGAATTTAGCTTGAATATCACCTTAGTTCCTCAGCCTTTTCCTCTAACCAGTTGCGGTCTGCAATTTCTTTGGTGTTGGCAATTTCATCAATCCATTTGGAAATATTTTTTCTTTTATCTCCGAGCTTAATTTTCAATAGTCGTTTGGTGAAAAGAAGAAAGTTTTGGTAAATCTGTTTTTGATATTTCGACAGATTCTTTTTTCTGCTTAAAGCCATATTGAACGAATGCGCTTGTGCTAGATATAAATCATAATCATCAAGTTCATAGTAAATCTTTATGAATAAGGTTCGGGCTCCTAATTCGTAGTAAACATCAGAAAACTCAACACCTGCTAGATTTCTTAGGGCCAAGCGATAATCAGCTTTATAGAAAGCGACTCTTGCGAGGTTGAATGCTATAGCGCTTTCCTTTAACTCTGAATTTATCAGATTGGAATATTTGTTGGTAAACTCTTCAACCCAATAGAGTTCTCCAAGCCTAATGGCCACTGTGGCAATATTTTTGAAATCATATAGATGCATGTAGTTGCTCTCAATAAGTATTTCGTTTTCTAATAGTGTTTTATAAAGCTCAAACAACTCTCGCAGATATTTTGATTGCCCCAAATTTGATTTGCGAATACAAAAGTTGATCAAGAATACATACATATCCCTGAGCTCTCTTTTTGTAAATGCTTTAAAATGATTCGGAATTTCGTCCTTCAAAAAGTCAAATTCTCTCACATTCCAGTCTCTTACAAGCAACAAAATGTTGAAATAGAGATTGACAGCAGTGTCCTGTCTGTTGTTGTTTTCCCTTAAGTATTCTATAATGGCTTCCAAGAAACTAAAATCATATTCTTCGCTTAGAATGCTTTTTCTGTTAATCAGTTCACAAGAGTATTTTAGTTTTAACAGAAGAAAATATCGGTCTAAGCCGTTGACCAAGTTTTGTAGATTGTTTGTGGATTCTGGAGCTTTTTTCATAGAATGAATTTCGTAAGTCTCCTCTTCAACCCTAAATTCATTGAAATATTTAGCTTCGCTTGGAATCGAAAGTTTGGCGATCTTCTTGTCGTATGATTTTCTTTGCTCAAGAAAGATGTTAAGAAGACCAAACTCTGAATATTTCTCCAATAACAGTCTTCCTTTCAAGGAGTCATCCTTGTCCAATTGCTGGTGAATGATAAAAGCCTCTAACCTTTTGAAAAAATCACTCGTGAGTAACCTGAACTTTTGTGAGTCAAATTTGCCATTGTCATATATGATTTTGTAAGCTTTTTCCTTACTAACTTCTTTTTCCGGAAAATCTGGATATTGCTTAAATAAAAACCCAAATAACTTAATTACCTTCTCATTTTTGTTATGAAATGGTGAATTCAAGAAAAGTTGAAACTTCTTCATTTCATCTTTGCTGAATTGGCTCAGTATTTGAATGGTCTTGGTCTTTCTCACTTTACTCTGCTACATTTTTAAATAAACGTGAAAACGAGTCAAACGTTTTTATTCTTTCGATTTATGAGTTGCTTCTACGCCCAAACTTGAATAAGGTTATTTTTTAGTTCGATAAAATTCTCGAGATCTTCGATCATTTAACTTCATGCTACATTATGAATTAATTGTGATTCATTTTGCGTCTAAAAGTCCTGAAATTTGAATTCTAATTAAAACGCAAGAAATGAAAGCAATCTATTTCAAATTAATTTTCACATTCTTTATCACCTCAATTATGAGCATAAATGCTCAAGACAGCTACTTACAGGATAATGTAAATCCAACACCCGAAGCAGCGGCTCTGGGAAAGTATGGAGATATTCCTGTTGGACTGCATACTGGAATTCCTGCTATAGGTGTTCCATTATATACGCTTAGCGAAGGACGGATTTCAGTTCCTTTATCTTTAAGTTATCACGCCTCAGGCGTAAAAGTTGAGGAAATCTCTTCTTGGACTGGCCTTGGTTGGAGTTTGCAAGGTGGAGGTATGATATCTCGAGTGGTTAGAAGTGCTCCAGACGAAGGAACCAGGCCAATGCAGGCTTCTGGTTATTTTAGTGATTGTGGCCATGATCTAGTTTTTGGTTCGACTTACTCTGGATATAAAGTAGAAGATGCTACTCATGGAAGATTTGATACTGAACCAGATTTGTTTCATTTCAATTTTAATGGATACTCAGGAAAATTCTTTTTCGATGATCAACGAAGAGTTCATCAAATAAGACAATCAGACATTAAGATAGAGCCAATATTGACTTCTTATTATGGAAATAACAATCCAAATACATGCGGGATTAAAGTCAATTTTGATGGTTTTAAGGTTACTACTCCAGATGGAATGCAATATTTTTTCGGTGAAAATGAAGCTATAGATAGTGTTACCACAGCTCCAGCAGGTGCTATTAATCTATTCTTAAATGGATGGACAAGAACAAACTGGCACTTAACAAAAATTTTAACCCCAAATCATTCAGATTCTATTGTATTTGAGTATGAAAGAGAGGTTTATGGCTATTACAACTCTTCAGCTGGTGAAACTGTTACATCAAGAGCTTGGAACTCTAAGGATGGTGCCATTAATCACAGCGGACAAGGTTCACCTAATAAAAGCATTGTTTATGGAAGAAGATTGTCCAAAATTTCATCATCTACTAATAGCATATCTTTTATCGCTAAGAATTTACGAAATGACGTTAACGGACATAACTTGACCAATGGATCGCTTGATGTAAATACAAGTGCTAAATATCTAAGTGAAATTATCATTTCTGATAAAAATGGACAAAAACTAAAGAGTTTTGATTTTGATATTACAACACTTCAAAGCCCATTAGGAAATGAGAATATTTTTGATTTACAAGTCACGGGAGGAAAAGACAGAAATAGGCTAATACTCAATAAGGTAACTGAATATAATGAATTAGGTACGGACCCTAAGGTACACAACTTTAAATACAAGAGCCTGAACTTATTGCCGAGAAGAATTTCCTATGCTCAAGACCATTGGGGCTTCTACAATGGTTTCGATACCAATTTGAATCTCTTTCCCTACCTGGAATGGGATGAAGGATTAGAGACATTTAAAACTGTGCCTCCGCCAAGCGCTGGAACGGCAAACTACAGCAAGTTTAACGCCAACAGAGAGCCATCTTGGCCAGAATGTTCCTATGGAATTTTAGAAGAGATTACTTATCCAACAGGCGGTAAAACAGTCTTCGATTTTGAACCTCATGACGCATGGCGTGTGGAAACAGACTGTCATTATAACACGTTTAAACCATCTTGGAGTGCTCATGATTACTCTTCAAGTACAACTGGAGGAGTAATACATACTAGAAATAATGTGCAATTCACCAAAGGGGACACTGCTTTAGGGGAAATTGTGATCACAGCCAATCGAAAGAAAAATATTGGGACAGGAGAAGTCTATTTGAGCTTCTTTATTCCTGGACAATCCACCCCGGTAGTATTTAGAGGAGGAACGGTTACAGCATCAAATCAAACAGGGGAAGATGAATACAGAACAGAGATTGAGTTATCTAAATTGCCTAACCTTCAACCAGATGTAGACTACGACTTAGAAGTCAAGGTTATTGGTGTAAGTGCGAACATTGTTTTTAGACATAAATATCTTGATTGTGATACTTTACTGGTCAACACAATGGTTGGTGGTGCAAGAATAAAATCAATTACTACGAAGGATGGCTCAGGTGAGAACCCAAATATCGTGAAGTCTTTTGAATACAATAGGTTGGACACCAATCTTTCTAGTGGGATAGACTTTGCAAGACCAGAGTATGGTGTTCCATTGCATAATGATTTATGGGGTATCGCTAATCAGAATGATTTTATCGGAATGTATTGTTTTGCTCAAGGTGCAGGACCTGCATTGGCAAAAGTTGATGTTAAAGAGTATAACCCATACAAAATATGGGCATTCTCTAGCAGTACCTTGACTCCAATGCAAACTACTTCAGGTCAGCATGTTGGGTATCAGGTTGTCTCTGAGGTCACCAACAATAATGGAAAAGTCATACATATTTATGATACGACCAATTTCTTTGGAGTTAAAGCGCCATACTACAACCCAAACAACTGGCCGAGAATTGATGCTCCCTTGTCATTGCAACTCGGAAATCATCTGCAAGAAATATATCTTGATCATAACAATGATACTGTAAAGAAGGTTACTTACACTTATGAAAACTATAAAGACACCAATCTGATTTCAGTTTACAATGATCCAAAGGCAGTAAAAATCAATGTTGTTGGTTTGCCTCCCGCTTGTGATATTCCAAGAACAGGAATAAGACATAATATGGTTACTGAAACAATTCAGGTCGATAATGGTGGTGCAGGAACTGTCAATGATCCTCTGATAATCTCTGACTATTATGAAGTGGAATATATTGGAGGAGCATCTTTTACTACATCCACAACACCAAAAATCAATTGGAAAGGGACAGAACAAACAACAGGGCTGTCACTTTACAACATGGAAACAGGTGTTTCAAGATTGGTGAAAGTAAGAACCGAAGATTTCTTTAAGAATAATTCCGGATATCATATTGTAGAAACTGAGAAACTTACAGAATATGGAAATAAACATCATGCACCAATTTCAGAAGAGTTTGTAAATAGTGATGGCTTTACGCATACTACAAATTATCAGTATGTTGCGGATCTTGCCTGCCCGAATATGTGCTTTGTAACTGATCCTGAACTAGAGATTCTAACAGACATGTATAACAAGAATATGCTGCATATTCCTATAGAGAAAAGCTCATTTGTTCAAAAGCCCGGTTCTACGCCTAAACTATTAGGTGCAAGTATGAACATCTACAAGCTCTTTGAAGGAAACAAAAACCCGGAAAACTATAAGCTTTCTTCAATTAGACTGTTATATGGCACTGGACTTAGCGGTAACTTTGATAAAGCAGAGGCTAAGTCTGTGAGTTGGGCAGCAGGACGAGTATTGGAGTATGATTCAAAATACGAGTCGCCAGAGTATTTCTTTGAGTATGATGCATTAGGAAATTTAGTAAGTCAATATAGAAAGGATGGTGTGAAAGAGAGTTTTGTGTACGATGGTAATGACAATACTATTGCCAAAGTGCTTAATGCTGAACAAGATGAGGTGTCTTTTTTGAATTTTGAAACAGATGACTATCAAGGGTGGGACAAGTATCGTGTCATTCGTATGAGTGGTGGTGGGAAAAGTGGATTGAGAACAGCGCGTTTCTTTTCTAACGCCTACCTCAAAAAATCAAACTTGTCGAGTGGAACCTACTTAATCTCATTTTGGTCAAAAAATCAGACCGTGAAGATCTATGCCAATGGTTCTTTGATTGAGCAAATTGTCACAGGATCTGAGTTCGAAAGAATTGAGAAGACGATAACTGTAAATAATCAGAGCAACAATATTCAATTGAAGGCGAACTCAGGGCATATAGATGATGTAAAACTTTATCCCGCTGATGCTTTGATGACAAACTATGTTTTTGATGGAAATAACAATCAGCTTCTTGCCACCATTTCAGAAAATGATGTCTATAATCACTTTGAATATGATGATTATCAAAGACTAAAGTTGACGAAAAATGATGACAATGAAATATTGACTTATTTGGATTACAAATATGATCCAATCAAAGCTATCAACGAAATACATACGTATAATACCTTGATCTCTGGAATCACGAAAGTGGATACCCTACTCAAAAAGGGTACAGAAGAAGTTGCCCATAATATTGAATATACTGATGGAATAGGTAGAAGATTGCAGTCAGTCAATATTGCAGCATCTCCCAAGAAAAGAGACATTATCAGTTTTACCTCATATGATGACTTGGGTAGGGAAACCAAAGCTTATCTACCCTATACAGCATACTCAAATGGTGCTGGAGGATTCAGGAAGAATGCCAAGGTTTATCAAAACCTGTTCTATGGTGGAGCATTTTCAAATAACAAATTTGCTTACACAGAAAATGAATTTGATGGATCTCCATTAAACAGAATTACTAAGATAGGCCAACCTGGCAAGACATGGGCTCTTGGTAATGGTCATGAAATTAGAACGACCAGAAGATCTAATTTCAACTATGAAGTTCCGATGTTGAGAGATGGAAACCTCAAAGGGTATTTTCCAGCAAACAGCCTTTATGTGGAGGAAGTTTATAATGAAGATGGAAATCTAACGACCACTTTCAAAGACAAGATGGATCGTGTAATCATGACAAAAACAGGACAACGAAAGTTGTACAATGTATATGATAACAAAGGTAGATTGAGTGCGGTCATTCCACCTCAAACAATGGAGAATATGATCTCATCAGGAAACTACTCCTATTTGACATCCACGAACAGAGCTGGGATTTACTATTATGTTTATGATAAAAGAGATAGGCTGTTGTATAAGGATCTTCCTGGAAAAGGAACTGAAACCTTTTATTACGACAGACTGGATA
>JALEGO010000367.1 GCA_022763165.1 Flavobacteriales bacterium | reverse complement strand
CCCGTTATTTTTTCATCATCGGAAAAGGCCGTACCTATAATGCCATCCGCACCAATAGTCAACTCAGTAGCGAAGCCGCCCAAAACTTTGCCGTGCCGACCTTCGGTCGTCCCGGCGGAGACAACTTACTATTAGCCACGCACGAAAATAGTGCCCCCATTTATGCACTCGGCCGCCTGGCAGTCAGCGATGCTAAGGACATCCGCATCTACCTAGATAAAGTCAAAGGCTACGAAAACCTACAAAAATCAACCGCTGAAGAAGACCGCGCTTGGCGGAAGGAGATTATACATTTGGGCGGGGGAACTAGCCCTGGAGAGCAGAATAACATCCAGACCCAACTTGGTCAGATGGAGACTATTATCCAGAATAATGATTTTGGAGGTAATGTTTTTACTTTCACAAAAACCAGCTCCGATCCCATACAGCAAAGCCAATCTGGGCTTTTGACGGATAAAATCAATCAAGGTGTTAACATTATCACCTTTTTTGGTCATGCCGGTACAGGCGGGTTTGACTTTAGTATTGAAGACCCATCGACTTATGAAAATGAAGACAAGTACCCTGCGATATTCTCTTTAGGTTGTTTGAGTGGACAAATCCACTCTGACTTGACCAGTATTGGAGAAAGATTTGTTTTTCAGGATAAAAAAGGAGCTATCGCCTTTGTAGCTACTACTGGATTCGGATATATTGGCCCATTATCTAATATGCAAAAAAACTTTTATCAGAATATAGGAGGTATATACTACGGCAAAGGGATAGGCGAAATTCTTAAAGCAAGTCTAGAAAATAGTGCGAATCTGAGTGGTGTTCCAGCTCGATCACTCAACCATCAATATACCCTAAATGGTGATCCAGCCATTATTCTTCAATCTTCAGAAGCTCCTGATTTTTTGATTTCAAAAAATAGCGCAACGTTTGAGCCGGAGGTATTTTCTGCACAACAAGATTCATTTTCATTCAAATTTGATTTGCAAAATATTGGAAGAGCTAGTGTTGATAGTTTGGAGTTAGAAATTGCGAGAACCTTTCCTAATAACTCCCGAGTTACACTATTCAGACAAAAAATTAAAGCGCCAAAATTTCAAACTACCCTGAGTTACACTTTTCCGGTTTTTCAAGAAGAGTCAGCAGGCTTAAATCGGATGCATATTGATATTGACCCTCAAAACGAAATAGAAGAAGTTCCTTCTTCCATTGCAGAAAACAACAATCAGTTGAAAGATAATCAAGGGCAACAAGGTGTCGCATTTTATGTTTACCCAAATGGGATTCAAACCGTTTCGCCAAGGCCTTTTGCTATTGTCTCTGAAGCCAACATCAGCCTAAAAGCTACTTCGGCAGATATCTTCGCTCCAGAACAAACTTATGTTTTTCAGCTAGATACGATTGATACTTTTGAAAGTCCTTTTCTTAAAACCTACGAGACCATCCAAACAGGAGGTGTTATAAGTTGGACTCTGCCAGAAGGTATATTAGAAAATGAAAAAGTATATTATTGGCGAGTAAGCCCACAAAATGCTAATGGTTTTACTTGGGATGAGAGTTCTTTCATTTATCGGCCAAATGGTTCAACTGGTTGGAATCAATCACATCGTGATCAGATAAAAAGAAACCAGTTTTTCAATACGGAGTTAGAGCCAACGACCTCTCAACTGAAATATCTCGATGATTTTAAAGATTTAGGTATAAAAACGGGTGTTTATCCTACCGTAAGGCCTGAGTTATCGATCAATAATACACCTTACCGATATATTCCGTGGGATAATCCTACAAGAGGAGGTGTCCAAATTGCTGTTTTGGATGAGGTTTCGGGTGATCCGTGGTTTAATATTCCTATTAGTTCAGGACAATCAGTTGGACAATATGGAAGTAATATCCCGTCGTGGGTGGTAGATTATGCATTATTTCCATATTCTACTCGAGAAAAGGCAGATAGAGATTTAGCGATGACCTTTTTAGATGAGGTTATCCCTTCTGGTAGCTATGTGATCTTTATGACTACACAAGAAACCAATTTTGATTATGAGCCAGAAGAATGGGCGCAGGATTCTGTAGAAAACGGAGGTATAAACCTTTTCAATATTCTGGAAAATCAAGGAGCGGAGCTTATCAGACAAACAGCAGAAAATGGAGCCATTCCTTACTTTTTGGTTTATAAAAAAGATGATCCACAGTTTACACCAATTGAAGGATTTGGCCAGTTAAATGATGTCTTTTCAGCTTCAGTTGGTATCGCAGGAAGTTGGGATAATGGAAATGTGGAAACAGATCAAATTGGCCCTGCTTCTAGTTGGGAAACACTTTCCTGGAATTTAAGTGGATTTTCAATGGATGAAGAAGAAATCAAAATCGAGTTATGGGGAATTCGTGTAGATTCAAGCACCCAAAAATTATTAACCATCGAAAATCAAGATCAAGGACTAGAAGACTTGTCCATATTTTCAACTGATGACTTCCCATTCCTCAAATTAGAGTATACTTCGGCTGATACGACTCAAAGAACACCCCCTAATTTGGACTTTTGGAGAGTTGAATTTGAAGGAATTACAGATTTAGCGATCAATCCAAATAAAGGCTATTCATTAAATAAAGATACTTTACGGCAAGGCGAATTACTTCAAATAGAACTGAGTATTGAAAATGTTGGCTCCATTCGTTCCGATTCTGCCCAACTGGATTTAAGAATAGTAAATACCCCTGATTTTGAAATTGCTCCAGTAGCTGTTCCACCAATCGATGTTGGAGAAACAACCCTCTTGACATTTAATATTGACACAAGGCTTCTATCTGGGCCACAAAGGCTGGAGTTGCAACTCAATTCAGCAAGAAGTCCGAGAGAGTATAGTTATCAAAATAACTTCGGTATTATACCCTTCGAAGTCCAACTGGATAATAGCAATCCAATTTTAGATGTAACTTTTGACGGTAAGTATATTCTGAATGGTGATCTTGTTTCTGCAAGTCCGTTGATTAATATTATCGTTAAGGATGATAATGACTTTTTATTTATGAGTGATACAACACTTTTCAACGTATTGCTCAAATACCCTGGAGAAGTTGAACATCGCAGAGTAGGATTTGACGAAAGTCAGCTCCTATTCGAAGCTGCGAGTGCAACTAACAATAATAGAGCAAGGCTGCAATTTAATCCAAATTTTACGGAAGATGGTATCTATGAGATGATCATACAAGCCGAAGATGTATCAGGCAATCAATCAGGTGATTTGGACTATAAAATACAATTTGAAGTAATTACGGAATCTAGTATATCAAACATTCTTAATTACCCAAATCCATTTTCTACATCCACACAGTTTGTATATACCCTAACCGGAAGTGAAGTTCCGGAAGATTATGTCCTGCAAATCATGACTGTATCAGGTCGTATGGTTCGAGAATTAACGCCCATTGAATTAGGCCCTTTGAGCATAGGTACCCACCGAACAGATTATGCGTGGGATGGAACAGACCAGTATGGCGATCAGCTCGCTAATGGTGTTTACCTGTACCGTTTCCTTATAAAAGATAAAAATGGAGAAGCCATTAAAAAGTATGATAATGGGACAGACCGTTTTTTCAAGAATAATATTGGTAAAATGGTGATCTTAAGATGATTCGAGTTTGCCATGTGGTGGGTACACGTCCAAATTTTGTCAAAGCAGCTCCCGTAATCAAAGCATTAAATAGGGGTACGTTCAAACAGTTTGTCGTTCATACCGGACAACATTACAATAAAAGCTTATCTGAAGATTTTCTGCAACAGCTTGGTTTTCCGCCACTTGATGCCCACTTTACCCTGCATCATTCATCCTCGCCGGAACAAACAGGCGAGATGATCCAACAATTGGGGAAATCGTTTAAAAACTTAAAGCCAGAGCTGGTCGTGCTGTATGGTGATGTGAATTCTACGCTGGCTGGTGCAATTGCTGCTTCTGAGCTTGACATAGCCATTGCTCATGTAGAAGCAGGCTTGCGATCGTATGACTGGCGGATGAAAGAAGAACGCAATCGAGTAATAATCGATCGATTGTCTCAATATTTATTTCTGACTGAACAAAGTGCGTTTGAGAATCTGAAGAAAGAAGGTTATGAAAAAACACATCAGTATTTTGTTGGAAATACAATGATTGATTCCTTGTTGCATTTTTTACCAATAGCAAAAGCCTTGAATACTAGTTGGCAATTGGGACTTCAAAACCAAAAATACAGCATCGTAACAATGCATCGTCCTTCAAACGTGGATGATACAGAACGCTTTTTCGAAAAATTGAGTCTTTTAGATTCCCTTTCCGTTGTTCCCACTATTCTATTCCCAATTCATCCAAGAGTACAACATCTTGAACGTCAGATGAAGGAAAGATTTACCAATATAACCTTTACGCCTTCTCTTCCATACCTTGATTTTCTAAGTTTGCTGAATGGAGCTACATTTGTAATAACGGATTCTGGTGGGATACAAGAAGAAACTAGCTTTTTGGGTATTCCTTGTTTTACCATTCGGCCAAATACGGAAAGGCCAGTTACAGTAGAAAGCGGGACTAATATTCTTGTGAAAGATATTTGGCAACTGCCCGAAGTTATAGAAAAACGACGGAATCAAGGGCCTTGTAAAACACAAATTCCACTTTGGGATGGATATGCGGCAGAAAGAATTGCTCAAATTTTGAAGCAGATTTATCATTAAGAAATGGAAATAGATTTATTCATCGAATTATGGCTCATTGCAATTATGATCTATTTATTGGGCCATATTTGTGTATCTCTATTTCCCGCCATTTCTACATCCAATGCTTACCTCAGTCTTTTTTCAAAACTTTGTTGTGGTGTATTTTTATGGTCAACAATCGTAGCATGTTATTTCACTGATTTTCACAGCATTCTAACACTTAACTTCATAGCCTTAGCCATCCTTGGCTGGCTGTTTCGATCTGAAATTAAGCTTGGGAAACGACTCTATTATTTTGAATGGAAAGAATTATTGACCTTCTTGACGTTAATGCTCTTGGTCGTGCTTATTCAAGCCTTTCGGACAGGTGAACTCAATACCGATATGCTGGAATATTTATCCGATGTTGACTATGGCGTCTATACAGCTGTCGCTAAATATTTGCCTTTATTTGGTACAGAGACTTCAGCTCCTTGGTATAACTATTTTGAAGAAAGCACTGATTATCTGCCTCGTCCCTACCATTATACAGACTTATGGCTCTTGAGTTGCTTTCTTCCGGCAATGAGTTTTAATCCACAAACCGAATATGTCTTAGCATTCATACCCTTTTTAACTTCCATATTTATCATTGGAAATATTGCCATATTTAAAGCTATACAAAAAGAGGCGACAACTTCATTCCTGCCTTTTATACTTGTTACAGGGCTTAGTTTTTATAATGCTTATTTTTGGATTGAGTATTGGTCGCATAATTTCATGATCCATTCAATCTTGCTCAGTCCCAAAATCTTTCCAATGATTCTTTTGAGTCAGATTGCGATTTTATCACTTTTAAATAAACAAAAGTTATTATTTGCTTTTTTGTATTCAGCTATTCCAATACAGTCCATATTAGATGTACCAGTAATACTTCCTGGCATTTTTCTTTGGCTATTAATCGAAATCTTTTATTTCAAAAATAAAATTCCAAGATGGGCATTATTCATTCCAATTGTTACAGGGTTAACAATTATTCTATTTTATAGAATCTACGGGCATTTTTCTAATTCTTCAGGTTTTCTAACGGTTGAGCTGTTTAATTATTTATTTCAGACTATAAGGGGGCTATTTAGTGCAATTATTAAATTCATTATTTACAACATAACTACCTTGCTTTTCATGTATTTAGTCTTGAGAAAAATGCAGTTAACACAGACAGAAAAATCAATTCTCTGGGTATTACTTTTCACTTTCTCGTCATGTATCTTCGCGAAAGCGTTATTCAACAACCTTGGTGACGCAGATCAATTTTTCAATCTAGCCGCCAACCCGCTCACTACACTTGCCCTAACCATTTTATTCAGTATCAGGTGGAAATCATCAATACCGTTTCAAAAGCTAGAAAAAGTACTTTTATCATGGATTATTATAGTGCCGCTGGGCATGTCTTTATTTGTTTTTCAACAACGGGACCAAAAAGTTGATACCACTTTCATGTTTAAAATCCATGAGTTTTTTGGAGAAGACGAGCATATTGGTTTGGCTATAGCCAATCGCAGACATATCACAACATATACCGAAGATCCGCGCATTTGTAAATTTTGCAATTTCCTTTCGCTAGTTGGACAAGGCTCATGGGCGTTACGAATTGATGCTGGCGAGCAGTTATTTCCCGAAAGGGAAACCGCCGTCGCACTATCACCGTTCACTGTATTTATAAACAAAGAAAAAGAAGCTGGTCGTTTTGAAAATTTAGCACTAACGCAATTGAAGTTTGCAAAAAAATACTGCGCTCCCTTTTTGATTGTAGAATCCGGAGCTAAAGTACCAGAAACATTTAGGCCATATATTGAAGAATCCTTTAGCGATCCGGTCTCAGGTGTACAGTTTTTGATTCTCGTCCTCTGTGATTAGCAAACAGGCATCCAGAAAAAATTTAGCGGCCCAGTTTGGGTATCTAAACCGGAAATAAGGCCCATACACAGGGCTTGATCCGGGGATAGCGCCTTTTCTATTTTCATCCTTTCCCATATACTGGGATTTGAGAACAGGTTGGAGAATCGACTTGGCCATTTCTAGGTATTCCAACCTAGCCCGAATTTGATACATTTTTAATAACAGTATAGCAAACTGACAATTTCCGGTAAGACATTGATACTTGTAATTAGCATTCCAATGTTCATCAATTTCGCCTGGTAGCTTTCCCTTTTGCTGGACAAATTTGCAAATATGAATCAATGCTTGCTCTATTTCTTCAAGCATATCATCATCTCCAAGCAAATTTGCACACTCAAAAAAGCCACGGTAAGTATATGCTATGGTGTGGGTCGGGGCAGGTTGATCAGGAAAGAAGCCCCAATCTTTAAAAGTATGTTGTTGCGTTTTTCTATTGAAATAAAAATGAAGCGCCTTTTGGCCAACCTCCAAATATTTCGATTCCTCCAAAATTATCCCAGCATTAATTAATGGCCATGCTACCCGAGCATAATAACTTGGATCAAAGCCCGAGACGTAAGCATGTTTTTCCCATCGGCCGTTTACTTCCGTCTGGTTCGAAAGCCAATTGGCCGTTTTTCTTATAGCTTGCTCTACGGTCCAATCAGGTACTTCCTGATAATAAGCAAGCAACCCAATTAACACCTGTCCTGAATTGAAAATGCTTGGCTGGCTTCCTCCGACTAATCCACTGTTGTAGGCACCGTTTTCTAATTGAATTTCTAAAAGCCATTCAAGCGTATTTTTTGCCAAGTCTAACAAATCCGTTCTTTTTTCTGCTTTCGCTAAACTCAAGAGCGTCGGAATCAGATAACCGCTTGTTTCGGGGTAAGCTTTAGCCCACTTCCCTCTTTGGAAAGGCTTTTTTTCATAATAGGCAGCAAAACCTCTATTTTGAGTAACATTTGAGGCTCTAATAAGCCAGTTAATAGCAGACTTTTGAGCCAAATCCAGATTATTGTTCACTTCTAATTGTTTTTGATTGGATTAGCTTAACTTGACATCTATATATCATTTTCATGTCATTACGTGCATCCATTAGCAAGAGTATTAAGTGGACAGGGTTTGCTTCCGTTTTTATGGCAGCTAGTCAGTTTTTGCTTTATGCCATTTTGATAAGATTGATGCCTCCAACAGAAATAGCACTGGTAGCACTAGTTTTTTTTGTCGTACAATCTGGGAATATATTAATGGAAGCAGCTTTTGGGTATAACTTACTCATTGACAAATACATTTCTCCATTTTTTTTTCAGTCTTTATGGAGTACAAATGTAGTTATATCCATTTGCTTAGCCTTTATTTGCTGGTTGTTTGGCTTGTTATTGTCGCATTTTTATGAAAATCCTGAACTCAATGCTTTAATACAATTTGGCTCATTATTAATTCCTATTTCCGCTATTGGAATGCCGAGTCGGGTACTTTTAAAAAGAGTACTTGAGTTCTCGCTAATCGCCAAAATTCAGTTATTTGGAGTCATACTCGGATTTATTATTACCATTCTTTTAGCCACTTATTCATGGGGAGCTTGGGCAATTCTTTTTGGATATTTGATTAGAACATTAGCAGAACACCTGGCTTACCTGAAGTATTCTCCTGAAGGATATCTTATTAGATGGCAACGTCCACAGATTTCGATTTTTGGAAATATCCGAAAAGGAGTTTACTATGCTACTGAGCGAGGTATTGATGTTTTTGCCAGTCAGTTGGATATTTTAGTTATAGGAAAAGTATTAGGCTTAGAAGCACTTGGTCTTTATGAACTTGCCAAAAGATTCCTGTTTAGACCAGCCAATATGATGAGTGACGCAATTGAGTCTGTATTGCTACCAGTGATTGCACAAAGAAAAGACCAGCAAGTCTTGATATTCGAGAAATTATCAAATATCATTACTAGTATTATCTCACTACCCATTTTTTTAGTTTTGCTACTAAATGATGAGATTTCAGTTTTATTATTTGGAAGCACTGGTCAGAGAGTTAGTCCCCTATTTTTCTTGCTTGCAGTTGCCTTATTAGTCCGAATTCCACGCTTACCAGTAGATACCTTAGTTTTAGGTGCCGGGAAAAGTAAGCTTTGGCTTCATTGGAAACTGATAAGCCTGCCCATAATCGTACTTTTCATTCTTCTTGGTATACGAAAGGATATCGAAGTCTTCTGTTATTATTTTATAGCTTTACAACTTGTACTTTCATTAGCAGCATTTTTTATTTTGATCCGACCAATTACCTCTATTCACTTCCTCCATTATCTACTTTTATTTTTACAGGCTATCGCGCCTGGAGCAATAAGCTTCTTTCTTGTTCTAGCGTTAGAAGCGTCCTATTCACATCCGTTATTAAGTTTGGGTACGTTTACTATTTTAAGTATTATTTTGAGCAGGATGATTAATCCTGATTTTGTAAAAACGCTTTGGATGTTTTTTAAAACGAGCAGCAAAATGAAGCTTCCATAATGAAAATCCTGATCCTTTGTCCCAATTATTATCCAATCGAAAATCCAAGAGCTTTTCGTTGGCAGGCGCTAGCTAATCATTGGGCCAAAGACCACGAAGTGACCGTTATATGCGCACAGTCCACCGGCGCAAAAAAAGAGGAAATCCGAAATGGGGTTCACATTTGCCGCAAAGGCTATAACAATATGATGGACCTGGTTTATCATTTGTTAAAAGTAAAAACAAGGAGAGATCGACAGATCGGAAATCAAAAGGGAAAGAAAAAAAGCAAGGGCGTTTTAGAAAAGTGGATGGCCATATTTAACCAATTATTTTGGCATAGCATCTACTGGCCTGATGGTAGTTGTATTTGGTATCTCCCAGCCATCCGGATGGCAAAACAGCTTATAAAAAAGCGGCAGTTTGATGCAATCATAACGGTTTCTCTACCTTTTTCTGCTCATCTTGTTGGCCTACAATTAAAAAAAAAATACCCTCAAATAAAGTGGCTTGTTGACATTGGAGATCCATTTGCCCTTCACGATATCGCTCCTCGAAATAATGAGTTTTTCTATAAACAACTCAATTACAGAATAGAAACCAAAGTGCTAAAAAAATGTGATCATATTTTTTTCACCCATTCAGAAGCTCAGAAAGCTTATGTCGAAGCTTTTTTTGATCTTTCGCATAAATCATCTATTACGCCACCACTTGTTCCGGGTTATCAACCATTTTCTCAGGAAGAAATTCTATTTTCAGAACAAAAAATTCACCTCGCTTATTTTGGTTCTTTTTATCCAAACATCAGAAGTCCACTTCCATTATTAAAGTTGATGGATACTCTCTTTCAACAAGACCATCCGCTCTTAGAAAAACTCAAATTTCATTTTGTTGGGTTTATTTCCGCAGAGATGCAGAATATTTTTTCTCATTTTAATCACTTATCCCCTTTTATTATTTGTCATGGCTTTCAGCCCAAAGCATTGATGAGTAGATATCTACGACAAACAAATATTCTAATTAATATAGCTAATACAACTCGTTTTCAGCTTCCAAGCAAATTACCAGAATATCTGCAAGCAGGTCATCCTATTATCAATATTTCCACTATTCAAAATGATCCTTTTGCCACTGCATTAACGAAGCATCCAATTGCTATCAATATAGTGCTAGATGATACTATCATTTCTTTACAACAAGCAGAAGAATTTGTCACTTTCGTGAAATCCAACGCTGGCCAAAAACTATCCCAATCGCAAAAGACAAAACTATTAGCACCCTATCAGTTAGAAAATGTCTCCACCACCTATCTGTTGCCCATTAAAAAGGGCTAACCAGATACCTGGCCACCATAAACGGTTCGACTCAATAAAGCAAGTACTTCCAATAGCCGATTGCTTGACTTATATACCATGAAATAGGGAACTCTTTGAGCACCGAATGAACGAAAAAGGTGTTCAATTCCTTTATCCATGCTTCCACAAAAATCAAACCCTAATCCTTTATCCAAGCTTCTTTTAATCGCGTGCCAATATAAAGCTTGCATAGCAGCATGGGACTCCCCCCCTCTTTTAACGCCACTCAACAAGGCATAAGTCGATCGATTATCATGCACCAAATACAACCCTGCCTCTACCCTTTCGTTGATTTTATTGACTGCCAAAAGTAAAGTTCGCTGATCTCGGTTCTTTAATTCAATATCCAATTGACGAAGCATAGCAGCTTGATAATTTGGAATTATTCCTTTTTGAGCATAAGTTTCTTGGTTCAGATTAATAAAAGGCTCAATATCATCTACTTGATTTAAGCTTATATATTTTTCACTCTTTTTCAGATTAGTTCTGATACTACCTTTTAAATTCTGATAAATGTCATTAATATCTGAATCACTATCAAAACGATAGGTATATCGCACATTTTGGCGAAAGCCTGCCCAATGGAAAGGTAATAAGTTCTCAAAATCAGGATAGTATTGTTGAAAAAACAAGTGAGAAGGTGGTAGTTGCTGAATCAATTCTTCAAGTATAGATTTTTCTCTAGTATATGACGTATGCAACTTAGTTCCCTTCGCTGGCTCGGTTATGAATGGCCCCAAATAGTCTGTAAGTGGAGGCATTTTTGTTATTCGAAGGCCCCATTTTTTCACCTGAAAAATGGGCAAAGCTCCTTTCAGGTTTCCGGCATTATCAATGGAAAGAGCAACATCCCAATCTGGCTGGCAGACTATATCCAACCACCACGGCTGTAATTGCAAAGGGAAGTCATGAATCTTTGCTAACTTCCGATACAGACTTTTACGTTCCTCTAATTCCAAGCTTTTAGTTTTTGCTTTAAAAAGGCAAGAATTTCAGAATTTCTCAACACATTTGACCACTCTAAGTCTCTCACATCAGGTGTTTTATAAGGAAAGCTTGTAATTGCCGCCCAGTTTAGGTTAGAAGCATCTGGCAATAGTGGATAAAAGCGCCCATGACGTGCTTCAAAAAACTGATCTGCCCAAGGATAAGCTGTAGAAATTATTGGCATTGACTGCGCACAATACTCCAACAATTTAGTTGAGATTTGAAAATTATAAGGCCTGATGTTAGGTATCCAATTGATCGCGTATTTGGCTTTCGCCAAATGTTCTGCTACTTTTTCATAAGGTACTTTTCCAGTAAAACTCACCTGGTCAGAGAACTGATGCAGGCTATTTGGAGGCCTTCCAATTACCAAAACGGAAGCGGAGGGCAATTCCCTATTAAGTTGCCGAAACAATACCTCTAGTTTCCGAGAAGCATCAGTAGAGCCTAAATAAACAAAATCAAACTCTTTATTTCCAGTGTATTGATTAAAAAAGGACGTATCAATACCTACCGTTCGATACAAAAAGTCTGTATCCATACTACTACCGAAAAGGTGTTCCTTTACCTTTACATTTTGAAACACTCTTAAGTCGGGTGTGACATTAACCCAGCTTTTTATTCGGTCTTTCCATTTAGCAAAAGGAGGAATCGAACAAGAAATATACTCATGTACTTTTAATCTACTTGTTTGCTTTGGAGAAACATCCAGCCCCATAAAATGCCACTCAATATCAAAATCTTGCAGTACCTTTTGTTTCGGTTGGCTTCTAAATATTTCCGTGGTAAAACCTTCCGTCTCAAAAAACTTCTGGTAAACCTTTAATTCTGGTAAAAATGCACTTCCAGTTTGGATCAGAGCCAGCTTATATTTCTTCATCACTCCCGCAGTATCGTCAAAGCACTTTTTACCACTTTCTGACTGGCCTGGAACGATAGCACATAATAGTAAGAACCCGCTGGCAATGGTTTGCCATTATAAGTGCCATCCCAGTCGTTTTGATAACCGACTTGCTCATATACTTTG
>JALEGO010000366.1 GCA_022763165.1 Flavobacteriales bacterium | reverse complement strand
TATTATTTCGGATCTAAACCAGAAGCCTTGATTTATGAGCTGTTCAATACTAAATGGGTCAAGCCAAGCTATCATAAAGTCGTACCAATTAAATAATTGATATTTCATATATGATATCAAATTTTAACTTTGCCATCTGGTTTTATTTAAAAAACCAAATATTAATGATGTAATTCTGTGATAATCAAATTATTGCAACTTTAACTAAAACTATTTTAAAATGAAAAAATTATTTCCAGTAGCAGTAATCGCTTTAGGATTGATGTCTTGTGGTGGACCTTCTCCTGAGCAGTACAAAAAAGGAGCTGATGCAATGTGTAAATGCATGAACAAAAAGGTTTCTGAAAGAGAAGAAAGTGAGTATGTTACAAAAGAAGCTGCAGATAACTTAGATTACTCTCTTTGTGCTTTAGATGTTGTTCTTGATACAAGAGTTGATCCAAACACAGAGGATTTCGTAAAAGCTATGGAAGCAAATTGTAGCGATTATGTTACAGCTGCAAAGGCTTATTTAAGTGATAATTAAGAGTCTTAGACTCAAAAAATAAGAGCTATGCTCAGAAGGGGATGTGTTTGCATCCCCTTTTTTTGTATCCATATATTATGGAATAAACATCAAAAGCACACCTCATCCTCTTTAATATGGGTTTCACAATGAGAATTACCCATACTATAAACTTGATGTTATGAGAAAACGAGTCATATTATTGTTTTTGATTAAACACCTTTCAATAGCACCGAAATCCAAAGCAAATGCCGAAATTCAGTGTGAAGTAGCCACTATATCGGCTTCCCCAAACGAAAGAGACTGTAGTCTATCGGATTGGATATTTTTTGTCTCGGCTACCGGAATTATTGGCTTAATCTTTCAAAGATCAATAAGCACCAAAAACAAATGGATGCGTGTTTTGCAAACTAAAAAACAACACTTATTCGAATTATATCAAAAAAGAGAAAAAAAGCTAAAAGCCACCATTCAAAAGGTCGCTGAAAAAGAAGAAGAATTAAGAGCTTTGAAACAGGAATTAGAGGAGTTCAAAATCACTTCAAAAATTGAATTGCCCCAAAATGAAACAAATTTAGGGTTGCTCAAATTACTTTCTGAAAAACATCCCGGATTGTCACCAAATGAAAAAAAACTGGCCCTGTTGATTCGACAAAATCTTGATAATTACGATATTGCATCCGTGTTATCGATAGAATACAATTCGGTTAGAATGGCGAAGACACGATTAAAGAAGAAGCTCAAAATCGAAGGCGATTTGTATTCCTATATTCAAAACCTGATTTAACAAAATTTGTGAGTACCCCTTGCAATGAATACTCCATTTTGGGGTTTAATTGCTATGATGTGTCCACCAGTTCAAGATTTCACAGATGAGCGTTAAGAACAAGGAGATCATAAACATGGCCTCTCTAACCTCAGCAATTTTGTTGGTTGGGTTTATATTCTATCAATCGAAAGTATGTCCACATCAATCTGGAAGGGGGTTCCCAATTCATTTCTATACGGGAGAACATTTGGTTCCTGGAAATGGTGATGAACCGGATGAGGCTGCGAGTTTTTCAATTTCAATATTTATCATCGACCTGATCATCTGTTTGGCAATATCAATATTTACCATTAAAACGATAGGACTTATCAAAAAAAGGGGTTATTCAAATCCATAGAGTAAGTCTATTCTAACCCTTTTCAAAGGTTATTTTGAATATCCACGATTTTGAGCGAATGGTCATATTTGACATGAAGCCTTACAGCGTCTCCCTTTCTATATGCGTTTAGAATTGGCAGAAGAGTCGCGGGACAGGGAACGTCTCGCAGCTGGGTTAAATCAAACCAAAACAAGTCCCCTTCCTCAGATGCCTTCAATGTACTAATGTCTTCGACAACAGCGTGATACAAAAAGCTCATCCATTGGTACTCAATAGGAGAAGTCTCAAAGAGATGACCGATTAGTTTTGGCTCACTTATGGACAAATTGCTTTCTTCTTTGGTTTCACGAATAGCAGTTTCTGATGGTAGTTCCAAGTTCTCAATCTTGCCCCCGATAGGAACATACTTTCCTTTATTCGGCTCTTTTTTTCTTTGAAGAAAAAGATATTTGCCTTGATACTCAACTATAATCAACACTGCCAATTTCCACGGTACCATAGCTAAACTCTATATTCATTGTAAAACCTTGTAATATCAACCTCTGTATGGACGTCTTCACCCTCAATAAGAGCATTTTTCATTTGTTCAGAAAAATAAGGAATCAACTGAACGCCTTTTGTCCCCATTCCATTGAATATCCAAACATTATTGTGCTTTGGATGTCTTCCTAATATTGGTCGTCTGTCCTTAACAGTTGGTCGTATCCCGGCCTTATGATCTAACAACTTAAAAGGAGGCCTCATGATCGCACCCCAAGCCTGACTCAATTCTTCAAAAGCCTCTGAAGTTGTTTTGAGCGTTTTATCTGCCCAATCATAGGTCGCACCCAACTTAAATTGCCCTTTATTTGTGGGCATTACAAAAACCTTTTTATTAATTGTACCCTTAAAGTCCAAGTCATTGACTTCAATATCCAAAATCTCTCCTTTGGTACCGTAAATAGGTAACCACGACCAAAGTCGATTTGATTTAGCATGAAAGCCTTCACAAAAAACTATATTGCTCGCTGATACCCCTTCAGAATTGATTTTCACCTCATCTTGAGAATAAGATACATCTATTTCATCAATGGCCTTTTCTATTAAATTCCCATTCAATTTTAAAAATGCAGTCATTGCGTCTAAAAACAAAGGGATATTCAGTCTACCAGCCTTTCGAACGATGCCAAAACCAAATGGGCTGTTTACCCCCTCAATTTGATCATCCGCGATAGCCAACCACTCTTGATAATGCTCATCTTCTATTCTTTGTCTCCAAAGCGCTCTCTCTTCTTCATTGTTGAGAATTCGTTTTAAGTCAAAAGACTCTAAAAAGCTTTCACCTAACTCATTTGTCAATTCATTGTAAAAGTTATGTGCATATGGAATAAGGATGTCCCCTAGCCATGTTTTTATCAACCTTCTAAAAGTCATAATATGAAACAATCCAGCTGCAACTCTAGAGGAAGAGTTCTTATTACCACGATCAATAACCAAAACGGATTTTCCCGCCTTTAAAAGCTTGTAGGCCAGAATACTTCCTGCTAAACCC
>JALEGO010000365.1 GCA_022763165.1 Flavobacteriales bacterium | reverse complement strand
GTGTTAAACCTTGTTAATCTGGATTTTATACTTTAAATCCAATAATACAAACATCGTCAATTTGTTCATGTTCCCCCAGCCAAGTATGAAACTCCTGTTCGAGCAGCTGCGCTTGACCTCCGATTGGAGATTGCGAAATTGAAAGCAAGAATTGTTTGAAAGGTTTGTATTTATATTTTTTACCATTCTTTCCTCCAAACTGATCTGCAAAACCATCCGTAAAAAGATAAACTGTATCACCTTGTGAAAGTTGAATGTTATGGTTGGTAAAGTTTCTTCCTTCATCTAAGTAGTAGCCTACTGGCATTCGATCAGCCGAAATTTCATATAAGAACAAGCTGTTGTTTTGAAGCACCTTCTTAACATCAATGATATCGCCTTGAACATTTTTAATAGGCGACTCATTTGTTCTAACGATGTATAAAGGATTATTTGCTCCGGCATAATCAAGTGTGTTATTTGATCGATTTAAGCGACATAGTGAAGCATCCATTCCGTCTTTAGAAATCTGCTGTGATTTTTGTCGGAGAGAATCAATGATTCCTTCTTTTGCGGCATCCAGTATTTGATTAGGTTGAGAAATACCTTTATTCTTTACAACTTCATTCAACAAGGCGGAGCCGAGAATCGACATGAATGCGCCTGGAACTCCATGTCCTGTGCAATCTGCCACACATATCCATTGATATTCATCATCTTCGTGTAGCCAAAAGAAATCTCCACTGACCACATCTCTTGGTTTAAATAAGACGAAACTATTGGAGAATGCGCTGTTTTGAGCATCTTCCCATGGCAGGATAGCATCTTGAATCTTTTTGGCATAATCGATGCTACTCATGATGTCTTTATTTTTGTCTTCCACCAATTCTTTTTGTTCTACAACTTCTTTGGTTCTAATTTTAATGATGTTTCTGAGGTTAGCATTGTATAGGTAAGTGAAACCGTATATTGAGATTGCTCCAAGTAAGATGAATAAAGAATAAGCCCACCAGGTTCTGAACCATGGTGGTTTTATGGTAAAGGCGTAGGTCGCTTCTTCACTGATGGTATCGTACATGTTTTTCCCTCTTACCTTGAAGATGTATTCGCCCTCAGGGAGGTTGGTGTATTCTTTTGTGTTTTGTCGATCCCAGTCGCTCCATTTCTCACTTCTACCTTCTAGAAAGAAGCTGTATGTCTTTCTATCCTCACTTTCGTAATCTTGAGATGCGAATGTGAAGAAAACAGTGTTATCCTCATATTCAAATGTGGGTTTCATGTGATCTGGTTGATAGTTGATCAGCTTACCTTCTTTATCTGTAAAAGCTCCATAAAATATTCCTTTTCTATTGGGATCTTCACCTGTTTCTACTTTTCGAATACTTGTGTTGAAGTTCTTTTCGTAATCGTTTTCCATTGTTGGATCGAAACGGTAGAGACCGTTGACACCTCCTATCCAGGAAATATTCTTTTCATCCGTGTGGAAAGCAAACATGAGTCCTTCATCGATAGGTTTGAAAGGATGAGTGATCCACTCGTATTTTCCATCATCTATTGGTTTAAAATAACCGATAACATAACTGTTGTGAACTTCAATATCATTTGAGACAAATACACACCAGATGTTGTCATTTTTATCAGAATGTATTCTATGAACAGACATGTGGCTGGTATCCAATAGCGCATTCAATTCTTCAAAGGGTTCGAATTGATTAGCACCAAGTTTGTAGATTCCTAAATCCGTCCCTGCTAAAACCATGCCCTTGTGCTGTGTCAGTAAAGCTCTACTTTCTTTGGGTAATCCCTTAGCGTAAAGTGCCGATTGATCATACTTGATTTGCGCTCCCTCTACTTTGAATCCTGTTCTATAGACATAAGAATCTCCACGGAAACCAAACAACATTTCTTCTTCATTTTCAACGATTGTAAAAATGGTTCCTTCAACTCCTGGGATCAAGCCCTCATCTTTCCAAGTACCATTTTTATAGTAAAGTGAGGTCACACCATTTACAAGGCCTACGAATACCCTATTCTGGTCGATTCGTGACCTGTAGAGACGATATGCATCAGAAGGGTAAATCAACTTGGATTTATTGTTTTTAGCAATTTCTAGAACACCTCTATTAGATATGGCTAATAACTTCCCCTTATCATTAAGGGGCAGTAAATCCCAACACTGGGTTTTGATATTCTCTGGGTCAACTTTTTCGAAATGTTGATGAACAACGAATCGTTTAGAGCTCTGGTTCGCTGTCATATAATAGATGCCTTGATGAGTGGCAAGGTAGACTATACCATTGAAAACGGTTACCCCTTCTATAGTTCCATTTATTCCCGATTTCACAGAAAATCTGGATAGAGGATCATTAATTTTGATTTTAGAGACCCCGTTGCTCAGAGCTAACCAGAGATTTTGCTGATGATCTAAAAATTGATTCTCGACACTCCCACTTTGTAGTCCACTCTCGAATGATACCACATTCAATATATTACCCCGGTGATTTGAAATTATTACTCCGTTTTTCTTGGTACCAATGGAAATATTATTACCAATTTGAATCCCATCCGTAATTTCGAAAGATGAAAAACTTTTACCGATCTGTGATACACTTGTTGAATCATATTCAAATATTCCATCATTAGTAATTATAAAAGTCCCAGACGTCAATCTCAATATAGACAGTATATTTTGCATTGCTAAACCCTTGTAGAAAAATGGTTTCATGCTCTCGATGTATAGGAGCCCAACTTCAGTCGAATAACCTAAAAGGTTACCATCATAAGAAAAAGTAGTTAGTATTTCTTTATCTAAAAACCTATGTTCAACTATTCCTGTTTTAATATTCAAAACAAATACTGCGTCATTTGTTTGAAAATAAACATTTCCTTCTATCTCAT
>JALEGO010000039.1 GCA_022763165.1 Flavobacteriales bacterium | reverse complement strand
TTGGTGCCAATGGTACTTTTATACCCATCAACTCAGTAGCTTTCTTTGATGATAAGATTTGGGCTGCAACAAACGCGGGTTTATATTTTGCCAACGCCTCAGCGCCAAACCTCAATGATTTCTCTATTTGGAATAGTCCTGATACATTGATAACATCAGCATTTGACATCAATACTATAGTAGCCTTTGGAAATAAGTTAATCGTCAATAGATCTTTGAGCGCAGAAGACTCTATTTACTCCTTTGATGGAACCACCTGGGCCTTCGAAGATAAGATTGCCACAAACTGGGATAATTATGCATTCGAAGTAACAAATAACGGAACTGAATTAGTTATTAGTAATCGTTGGAATGTTAACTTATATGATTCGGACCTGAATCATCTAACGGTGCTTTATGAATACTCTGATGGGATTGGATTGCAAGCCTTGCATACTTCTCGTTCTTCAGATGGAGTCATTTGGTTTGCTGACAATCAATTGGGGCTAGGAAATTCAGATGGCAACTATAGCACACCTAATGGACCAAACCATAGCAATGCGTATAACATGGACATCGTAAATGGAACATTATGGTCAGTAAGTGGTGGACAGAACCAAAGTAATGGTAACGGACTTGGACGTTCAGCTGGCATCCATACTTTCCGTGATGGAAGTTGGAAAAGTATTACAAGGGCCAACAATGACCTTTTGGGCCAAAATAATGTTGTTGACTTGCTTGATATAGCAGTCGACCCACAAGACAATACAAAGATCTATGCTTCTACCTTAGGCTGGGGATTAATAGAAATAATTGATGATGAAGTCATGAGGTTTATCGATGAAACAAACTCAAGCTTGGTAGAAGAAAACCCAAATAACACCTGGCATTTTGTGGGAGTTACAGGAATGGAATATGACGATAATGGGAATCTTTGGATGCTTAACACTAGAGCAACCACTGGACTACAGGTCAAGACTGCCTCGGATCAGTGGCACAGCTATGCTATCCCACCGTTATCGAACCGGTTTTATTTAAGAGATTTAATAATAGGTCAAAATGGCTATAAATGGATGACCGTTAGAGACGGAGATCAAGGCCTGGTGGTTTTTGATGATAATGGAACACTCGAAGACACATCGGATGACCGTTGGTTGCATTTGAAAGCTGGCGAAGGCAATGGAAATCTACCTAGTGCTACTATATACAGTATTAAAGAAGATTTAGATGGCAGCATTTGGGTTGGCACTTTCGAAGGTGTAGCCGTCTTTCACAATGCTCTGAATATATTTGATGTTGACAACAAAGACGCACAAAGAATTCTAGTTGAAAAGGATGGATACACTCAATATTTATTTGAATCAGAGGTTGTTACATCAATTGACGTAGATGGTTCCAATAGGAAATGGATGGGAACAGAAAGTTCTGGAGTTTTCCTTTTGTCTGAGGACGGCACGGAAGAAATACATCATTTTACAATAGATAACAGTCCATTGTTAAGCAACTCCATCGAGAAGGTGTCCATTAATCAGAAAACAGGAGAAGTCTTCATGGCTTCGGATATAGGAATAGTAAGCTATAAAGGGGATGCTACAGGGGGTGAACCCACATACAGCAGTGCCTATGTCTACCCAAATCCAGTATACAGCGCTTATAACGGCCCAATAGTTATAACAGGACTTATTAAAGATAGCTTCCTCAAAATTACTGACGTGAGTGGAAACCTTGTCCATGAGACACAAGCAAAAGGTGGCCAAGCCACATGGGATGGCAATAATTTTTCCGGAAATAGAGTGAAATCAGGAGTTTATCTCGTTTACGCCTATGACGACAATGCCACCCAAAGGTTTGTTTCAAAGTTCCTGATGATCAAGTGACCATCTCAACCTTATTGTTTGAGACGCATTAAATGACAACTAAGAGCCGCTTTCATTCAGAACTTTTATGACTCAATTCTTATCACTTAATCAATTTATGCCTACAGTTAACCTTTTCTTCAAAATCTTATGTTTTTGGTTATTAATTTCGATCTATCAATAATCAAAAGAGGATCATTCCTCAACAAATTTAAAAATTGAAATCATGAAAAAGTTATTATCAATCGTAGGAATTCTCGCTATGTTCATCACGTTTTCCTGTAAGAAAGACCACACTTGTACTTGTTCAGCTCTAGGAATTTCAGCTGATACTGTACTTACTGATATGAGTAAAAAAGACGCAAAAGAAACATGTGAAGGCATGTCCGCAAGTGCCTTTGGAATTGATGTCACTTGCAAATTAAAGTAATGATCGAGGTAGATCATAGACATTAAAATTCTTGGAAGAGGCCGTAAATCATTTTATTGCCTCTTCTTACTTTAATATCAGCACTAGAGATTATTCCATCACTCCTGGTCTTATTCCAGATATAAGCTTTCACTAAAGCGCCTCTCATTTGGGCATTGGCATCAAACAAATCTGCCAATCTTACTGCAGTATTAACATATGTTTTCCCTGATATATTAAGAAACTCAGTACTCGAATTCCCAACCCAGAGTAATTTCTCATTGTCATTTTCTATTTCTATGAC
>JALEGO010000364.1 GCA_022763165.1 Flavobacteriales bacterium | reverse complement strand
GGGATGGCCACTTTTGAAGGGCCAATGTTATCACTCAAGAATGTAAATGCCATAGCCCACTTTAGCGATTGGATTATTGCACACGTACACGTAGGCGCCTTAGGCTGGAACGGTTTCTTAACCTTCGGTATGATTTACTATTTGGTGCCAAAACTGTTTAAAACCCAATTATGGTCAACCAAATTGGCAAACGCCCATTTTTGGGTAGGAACATTGGGTATCATTATGTACGCCCTGCCTATGTACGTTGCAGGATTTGTTCAGGCTTCAATGTGGAAGCAGTTCAATCCAGATGGAACATTGACCTACGGAAACTTCTTGGAAACGTTAAATGAAATTATCCCGATGTATTGGATGCGTGCCATAGGTGGTAGTTTATTCATCGTTGGTTCATTCATTATGCTGTACAACATCGTAATGACCGTCCGTTCAGGAAGTAAAGTAACTGATGAGCTTGCCGAGGCTGCACCGCTTCAAAAAGTGGCCAAAAAGCGTACGGCAAAAGAAGGGTATCACACTTGGTTAGAAAGACGTCCTGTAAAACTGACAATCTTTGCCACTATCGCTATTTTGATAGGCGGAATCGTACAAATCATTCCTTCATTAACGGTAGATGAATATGTGCCGGTCATATCTACTGTAAAACCATACACACCACTGGAATTGGAAGGAAGGGATATTTACATCCGCGAGAGCTGTAATGCCTGTCATTCCCAAATGGTACGTCCGTTCCGTAGTGAAGTAGAGCGGTATGGCGAGTATTCAAAATCGGGTGAATTTGTGTACGACCATCCTTTTCTTTGGGGAAGTAAACGTACAGGACCTGACCTGCACCGCGTAGGACAGAAATATAGTGACAACTGGCATCTAAATCATTTTTACGATCCACAGAGCACCAGTTCTGGTTCTATAATGCCATCATACAAATGGCTTATTACAGACGAATTGGATAAGAGTCAGACTGAAGCTAAAATGAGGGCAATGGTCACGTTGGGCGTGCCTTACACCGAAGAAGAAATTGCAAGGGCGCAGGAATGGATGGATGAACAGGGAACACAGATTGAAAAGAACCTCTATACAGACCCTGATTTTGAAAAAACATATGAGGCCGATAAAAAATATGCACGAGAGAATGGGGAAGAATTTATCGAGATGCGCAACAGAGAGGTAGTAGCCCTTATCGCTTACATACAGCGATTGGGAACAGATATAAAAGTACAAACAAAACAGGAAATTACAACAACCGAAAACCAATAGCTATGTTGAAATTTGTAAAAGGCAACTTAGAAAACATCGATGGTGTAGAAATCTATCCCATCATTTCCCTACTGATTTTCTTCATCTTCTTTGTCGCATTGTTCTGGTGGGTATTTACCGCCAAAAAAGCGCACATCAAAGAAGTGAGCAATATACCACTGGATACTGACCCTAACACCGATATCTTATGAAAACAGTAGCAATTATCAGAATCTTTTTAGTAGCGGTCATTGGGTATTTTTTTCTCAATTGGGTCGGAACTACTGGCGAAACATCCATATTTATTGAAGAACCTTGGTTGTGGGCTTTCTATGGATTTATAGTACTGTTTTACATCGCAGTAGAGATATGCATTCAGGCACTAGAAAGCGTTCTGTACAGAACCTTATCGCCCGAAAATCAAAAAAGCTATAATGAGAAGGCCGCTTTCGCGAAAGCGAACCAGTTTAAGTGGTTTAAGGAAACCTATAAAAAATTATTGGGTAGTAAACCTATTGAAGAAGAAGGCGAAATCATTCTTGACCATAATTACGACGGCATTCGCGAGCTGGACAACAAGCTACCGCCTTGGTGGGTATATGGTTTCTATGTGACCATACTTTTCGCCATTATCTATATGGCGCGTTTTCAAATTTTTGGTGGCGTTGACCAAGCTGAGGAATATGAATTGGCAGTCGCGCAAGCCAAAATTGAAATTGAGGAATATAAAAAAACTGCAAAAGACCTTGTGGATGTCAACACCGTAGAGTTGCTTACAGATGCTGGGGACCTCAATACCGGTAAATCCATTTTTGAAGGAAATTGCGCTGCCTGCCACAAGGTGTCGGGTGCTGGGGGAATTGGTCCTAACCTTACCGATGACCATTGGATTTTAGGGGGTGGTATAAAGAATGTATTCAATACCATTTCAGAAGGTGGTCGTGCCGGAAAAGGAATGATTTCCTGGAAATCTGAATTAAAACCTTCAGAAATGGCACAAGTAGCCAGTTACGTACTCAGCCTTCACGGAACCAATCCTGCTGACCCAAAAGAACCAGAAGGCGAAATATGGATGGATCCACTCGCCCCTGTAGAAGAGGTTGAAGTAAAAGTAATTGACAGCACCAAAATACAGGTTATCATAGAAGACCAACCTGTGACGGGTGACGTTGTCAATGACAGTATTCAATAGCTATAAAATAAAACTATAACGTGATGATGATAGAAGTAGCAGAAGAGCTTAAGCATAGAAATGAGCCTGTAATCAAGAAGATTCACGACAAGAATGGCACTAAAATAATGGCTATCGGGATGGCGCGTGGGGTAGCTCTTGCAGAACACGTGGCGCCTTGCAAAGCAAAACTTTTGGTCATAAAAGGCGAGATAGATTTTAATACAGAAACAGAAAGTAGAAGATACGCCTGTTATGAAAGCTATGATATTCCAAAGGATGTAAAGCACAGCGTGGTAGCTTGGGACGATGCCATCTTTCTGTTGTTCTTAAATGAAAAAGAATGAAGGATATATCAAATAGAGGCGATATAGAAGTATTGGTAAACAGCTTTTATGACAAAGTTCTGGTCGATGCTATCATAGGCTATTTATTTACAGATATTGCCGCGGTAGATTGGATTTTGCACCTACCCAAGATGTACAGGTTTTGGGAAACGGTGCTTTTGGGAAAAATGAGTTACAAGGGTAATCCGATGGAAACCCACATCAACCTGAGTCGCAAAACCCTAATGAATAAAAAGCATTTCGATCAATGGCTGAAATTGTGGAACACAACTATTGATGAAAATTTTGAAGGTAAAATAGCAACAGAGGCAAAACAGCGAGGCAATAACATCGCTGGCCTTATGCGCTATAAAATTGAATCCCATAATGAAGGGGTTGCATACTAATGGCAGAACAAGGAAAGAATAATTTTAGGGATACCATAGGGACACTAAATGAAGAAGGCAAACGAGCTTGGGTCTTCCCTAAAAAACCTGATGGCAAATGGTATGAATATCGTAAATACGTAAGCTACGTTCTTTTACTTTTCTTGTTCAGTGCGCCTTTTATAAAAATTGGCGGAAACCAGTTTTTGCTCTTCAATGTTTTGGAACGGCGTTTCAACATTTTTGGGTTTCCATTTTGGCCACAGGATTTCTACATCTTCGTGATTATGATGATTACGGGTGTGGTGTTCGTCATACTTTTTACGGTGGCCTTTGGGCGACTGTTCTGTGGATGGGTATGCCCGCAGACCATATTTATGGAAATGGTCTTCCGTAGGATTGAATACTGGATAGACGGTGATAGAGGAAAACAAATACGATTGTCAAAAATGCCGTGGAATCGAGAAAAAATCCTGAAACGTTCTTTGAAGTGGTCTATCTTTTTTGTGATTTCATTTTTGATAGCCAACATCTTTTTGGCCTATCTCATAGGTAGCGACCGTTTGATACGGTATATCACCGATGGCCCAACCCAACATTTGAACACTTTAATATCGCTCGTGATTTTTACGGGTGTGTTCTACTTTGTGTTTGCTTGGTTTCGTGAGCAGGTATGCATTATTGTTTGTCCTTACGGAAGATTGCAAGGGGTACTGTTGGATAACAAGTCCATTGTCGTTGCTTACGACCATAAGCGAGGCGAAAAGGAAAAAGGCCGCGCCAAGTTCAGAAAAAATGAAGACCGTGCGGCAACTGGCAAAGGTGATTGTATCGACTGTTTTCAGTGTGTGCACGTTTGCCCTACGGGAATCGATATACGCAATGGCACCCAGTTGGAATGTATCAATTGCACGGCCTGTATCGATGCCTGTAATAAGATTATGGAAAGTGTAAATCTACCCATGGGTTTGATACGTTATGCTAGTGAGGAAAATATAGAAAAAAAGACAAAGTTCAAGTTTACACCACGATTAAAGGGCTACACAATAGTACTGGCAATTTTGACTAGTGTTCTGGTAGGAATGCTGTTCTTGCGGAATGATGTAGAGGCCGATATCCTAAGATTGCCTGGACACCTCTATGAGCGCAAGGCAGATAATATCA
The DNA here is from genome assembly GCA_022763165.1 of Flavobacteriales bacterium. GTDB lineage: Bacteria > Bacteroidota > Bacteroidia > Flavobacteriales_G > JALEGO01 > JALEGO01. The sequence continues at coordinate 11,770 of JALEGO010000364.1, read as the reverse complement.
TCAGCAATGTGTACACCTATAAATTAGTAAATAAGACGAATAATGAAATTGAAAACGTGTCCTTTAGGTTGCTTTCCCATAAAGGGAAAATCACTATCGTAAGCCACGAAACGTTTACGGTGCCCGCCAGTGGCTTGGCAGAAGGCACCTTATTTATAGAGGTAAATGCTAGTGCCTTGAGTGGCGATAAGGATAAAGTAGTTATAGGGGTTTATAGTGGCGACGAACAGATTGAAACCACCCGAACCGCGTTTTTAGGGCCAAGAAGTTTTAATTGAGAAGTCTGTCTACTGGCCAGCCGGACTTTCGCAAAAGCTAAAAAAAGTAATGAACAAATTAGAAAAGAAAGATTGTTGCAAAGAATGCGAAAATGGTAAACCAGGCGGCAATCCAGCTTGTAAGGCTAAATTGATGGTTGAGGCCATCAGAAAAGCAAAAGAAGAAAAGGAATTACACCTAAAGACTGAAACTTATGAAAATTAGTTGGGGAACAGGGCTTGTCATCGGTATGGTACTTTTCATAGGATTTATTATGTATTTCGTGTACCGAATGACAACGGATAATAATTTGCAGCACGACCTGGTGACGGAAGGCTATTACCAAAAGGAAATGGAACTACAGGGCGACATCTATGCACAGCAGAATATGGCTGCTATGGAAAAACAAATCATCGGTTCTAAAACAGAAGAAGGATACTTTTTGCGTTTTCCAGAAGGCTTTGAAGCAGAAAAAATAAAAGGTAAAGTGTTCCTATACCGGCCATCTAACAAGCAATTGGATTTTGAAATTCTTTTGGAACTCACAAATCCTAATTTACTAATACCTGATAGCCGCTTGTTGGATGGTCGTTGGAACATTACGATTGATTGGGAATATGAAGGAAAGAAGTACCGTTTCAAAAAACAAATAACCTACTAAAATGCTAATTACCGCACTCATATTTGGCTTATTGGGCAGTTTTCACTGTATAGGAATGTGCGGTCCTATTGCTTTTTTGTTGCCCGTCGATAGACAAAATCCAGCAAAGCGTGTGCTTCAGATTTTGAGTTACCACTCAGGCCGGCTGTTTACGTATGGCACAATAGGTCTATTGTTTGGTTTTATAGGAAGTCGTTTGGATTTATTTGGTTTTCAACAACATATTTCTATTGCAATAGGTGTCTTAATGATATTGGTTATACTGCTTCCTTCTAATGTTTTCAGCAAGTATAATGGTTCAAGATTTATGTACAAATGGATAGGAAAGATAAAAAGTGCTCTTGGGAAAGAATTGAAGCGAAAATCTTTCGACAGTTTTTTTACCATAGGTTTTTTGAATGGGTTCCTGCCCTGTGGGCTGGTGTATATGGCGGTTTTTGGAAGCGTTGCAACAGGTGGTGCATGGCAAGGTGGTCTCTATATGGTCTTTTTTGGTCTGGGAACAATACCATTAATGACCACCGCTACTTATTTAGGTAACTTTTTGAACGTAAACTTAAGGCAACGCATTCTTAAACTCGTCCCAGTCATTGTGGTATTGGTGGGTGTCCTGTTTATCCTAAGAGGACTGGGTCTGGGCATACCGTACCTATCGCCTTCGCAAATGGTTGCCATCCAAGAAGTATCCAGTAGCCACTCTTGCCATTAATTAATGCTTTAAAATAATTCAAAATGAAAATATCATATATTTTACTTCAAGATATAGGCCGTTGGACAGATGGGTGGATAGTCTATTCAATTTACGCAATCATGGTCATTGCAATAGTAGCCTTTGTGTATTATAAATGGAAAAAAGGCAAGAGAACAAGCGTAGAAATTAGCAACTACGGAAAGCAAGTGATGAAAATAATAATGATTTTCAATAGAAAAAAAGGGAACCATACTGTTCCCTTTTAAGTAAATCTCAATATTGTATTATCTATACCGTCATTGAGAACAATCTTGTTTCCGGTTTTTTGCGTTGCAGTCGTAAGTCAAACGGCATACAGGCATTTCGCACATAAGGTTTGCCTTTTTCAGTAATCTTTATACTATTGGTTTCCAATTCAAGCAAACCGTCTGTTTCCATTTCTTTGAGTTGAATAAGAATGTCTGGAATTTCGGGAATCTTCATATCATCTGTTTCCCAAGAGGTCTCAAAGCCACACATTAAATTCAAGATATGTTTTCTGATAACTAAATCTTCAGCGTTCAAAATGTGGCCACGCATTATGGGTAACTCGTCACATCGTAGCAATTCGTAATATTCTTTCAAGGTCTTTACGTTTTGAGCAAATCCGTACCAACTATCGCCTATGGCAGAAATACCCAAACCAATCATCACATCCGTTTTTGAAGCCGTATAGCCCATAAAATTTCTGTGTATTTTGCCGTTTTGTTGCGCTTGGTAAAGTTCGTCTGTTTTTAGGGCGAAATGGTCCATCCCTATTTCAACATAACCAGCCTGTAAAAGCATTTTTTTTCCTATTTCATATTGCATCCGCTTTTGTTGGGCCGATGGAAGATTCTCTTCGCTGTAACCTCGTTGTCCGTTTCCTTTTATCCAGGGGACGTGTGCATAGCTATAAAAAGCAATACGGTCTGGCATCAGTTTTATAGTTTGTACTATGGTATGAATCACATCGTCCCGTGTCTGGAAGGGAAGGCCGAATATGATGTCGTGGCCAACAGAAGTGTAACCTGTTTCACGAGCATTCATCGTAGCTTTTTCTACATTTTCAAAAGGCTGAATGCGGTTGATAGCTTTTTGTACCGTTTCGTTATAATCCTGTACACCGTAACAAACCCGAGTAAATCCATTTTGTCTAAACATTTTAAGGTGCTCAAGGGTTGTATTATTTGGATGGCCTTCAAATGAAAACTCAGCATCAGTAGCCTTATCGGCTAACTTGAAAATCCCAATTAGTAGGTCTTCTAAGTTCTCTGCTGAAAAGAACGTTGGCGTTCCACCACCCAAATGCAGTTGCTGAATAATAGGGCGATGCCCTAAAATTTTTCTATACATCGCAAGTTCTTTGAGCAGTGCTTGAATATAGGGCTTCTCTACCAAATGATTCTTAGTAATCCGTTTGGTACAACCGCAAAAGGTGCACATACTCTCACAGAAAGGAAGGTGTATGTATAGACTTATACCTTGGTTTTTTTTGCTTTCGCGAAAGCGTAAACCTTCTTGAATACTCATTTTCCATCCATCAACCGAAAAACTATTTTTATCCCAATAGGGTACTGTAGGATAGCTTGTATATCGCGGTCCAGGCACATTATATTTTGATACTAAATAGGTGTCACGTTTCATAGGTGTTGTTATTTCAAAATATCAAACAAAAATACTTGTGAAGGGCAGTCTATTTTATGACTTTTGTCAGTAGTCGTATAAACCTGCTATTTGGAAATTGAAAAGCAACCTGTGTAACAACTGTTACCAACACTTCTTTCTATTCCCGCTATTTTTGTATAAAAACCGAAGCTATTTTGAAGAGAACATATTTATATAGCCTTTTATTCCTAAAATGCCCACAATGTCGTCAGGGAAAGTTTCTCGAAGCTCACCCTTATAAGCTTTCTAATATGAACAAGGTCAAGGAAAAATGCCCTAAGTGTGGTCTACACTACTCTATTGAGCCTGCATTTTATACTGGATCTATGTATGTTTCGTATGCTGTAGGTATTGCCGTAGGTGTTGCAGTATTTGTACTTACTTACTTTACGGGTTTGGCAAAGCACCCTCTTGCAATATTTGGTTATATTGTATCAGGATTATTTTTATTAATGCCATATATAGGTGCAGTATCAAAATCTATTTGGGCACATTTCTTTTTCAAGTATAAACCTAAAATTGCAGAGCAAGTAAGTAATGATTCAAGAACTTAAACAATATTATGGTGGGCAATTTGAGCCTGCATTGATAGAAGAGATAAATCGGGTAGCAACTTTTATGGAAGTCCCAGAAGGTAAAGACTTGATGAGACCTGGTCAATATATTAAAGCAATGCCACTATTGCTATCTGGAAGTATAAAAATAATGCGCCCCGATACCGAAGGTGATGAATTATTGTTGTACCATCTTGAGAGAGGTGATACTTGTGCCATGACTATGACCTGCTGCGTTGGAGATTTTAAAAGTGAAATACATGCAGTAACCGAAACACATGCAAAGCTTTTGATGATACCTATTGGTAAAATGGAAGAATGGTCTGGTAAGTATAAAACTTGGCGCAACTTTGTTTTTTCTAGTTACCACACACGTATGATGGAATTACTTGAAAGTATAGATAACATTGCTTTTAACAACATGGACGAACGACTTGAAAAATGGATATTCGATAAAACCCAAATAATTAACAGCAAACATATTTATACAACTCATAAAGAGGTCGCTCAAGACTTACACACAAGTAGAGTGGTAGTTTCGAGGTTACTTAAAAAAATGGAAAATAATAAAAAAATAAAATTACACCGTAGTTTTATTGAAGTCTTGTAACATCAGTTACAAACATTGAGTTTAACGACAAGTACATTTGTATAATAATTTGTATTACAAATGGAAATCGTAGAAGTTTTTGGTTATATAGGCGCACTCGTAATTGGGCTAGTATTAGGTCTAATTGGCGGTGGTGGTTCTATTCTTACAGTCCCTATTTTGGTATATGCTCTTTCACTTAACCCTGTTGTTGCAACTGCATATTCATTATTTGTGGTAGGAGCAACCTCTCTTGTGGGTGCGGTAAAAAATATGTTCAAAGGGATGGTAGATTTCAAGACTGCCATAATTTTTGCCATTCCAGCGTTCATCGCAGTATATCTTACACGAGCGCTTTTAATACCTGCAATACCGGATGAACTGTTTGTCGTAAGCGATTTTATGGTCACAAAAAATCTGGCCATTATGCTATTTTTTGCAATCATTATGTTACTTGCTTCTGTATCTATGATACGGAACAAACGCAAGGAAACCGATGAAGACGCTAAAATTACATACAACTACCCGCTTATTATTATCGAAGGTTTTGTAGTAGGAACTATCACAGGAATTGTTGGTGCAGGTGGTGGTTTTCTAATAATTCCTGCATTGGTATTATTAGCAAAACTGCCTATGAAAAAAGCCGTGGCAACATCCTTACTCATTATAGCTATAAAATCCTTAATAGGCTTTGTGGGTGATGTGCAAAATTTAGAAATTGATTGGCCATTTCTACTGATTTTTACGGGTATTTCAATTGTTGGTATTTTCATCGGGATATGGCTCAATAAATTTATTGATGGTAGGAAGTTGAAAAAAGCTTTTGGATGGTTTGTTCTTGTTATGGGAATTTATATCATTTACAAAGAACTAGTAACGTAATTTTGGTTACAAAAAAAGAATTTTAAAAATTAATTTTACATTAATACCTCGCTTCTACGAAAGTTTAATAAGTAGAAAAGCGAAAGCATAAACATAAAAATTATGAAAATAGAGCAGATTTATACAGGATGTTTGGCACAAGGAGCCTACTACATCGAAAGTAAAGGGGAAGTAGCCATTATTGACCCATTACGTGAAGTACAACCTTATATTGATAAAGCTGAAGCTGCTGGTGCAAAAATTAAATATATTTTTGAAACCCATTTTCACGCCGACTTCGTATCGGGTCACGTAACCCTATCAGGAAAAACGGGAGCGCCTATAATATATGGACCTAATGCAAATCCAAATTTTGAAGCTATTACAGCTAATGACGGCCAAAAATTTAAATTAGGCGAGCTCACTTTTGTCGTGTTGCACACGCCAGGGCACACAATGGAAAGTACCACCTATTTGCTACGAGACAAAGATGGTAAAGACCACGCATTGTTTACGGGTGACACGCTATTTTTAGGCGATGTTGGCCGTCCAGACCTTGCGCAAAAAGCAGCGCATATGACACAGGAACAGCTGGCTGAAACCTTGTATGATAGTTTAAGAAGTAAGATTATGCCATTAGCTGATGATGTTATTGTATATCCGGCACATGGTGCAGGCTCTGCCTGTGGTAAGAATATGATGAAGGAAACGGTGGACACTTTGGGAAATCAAAAAGAAATGAATTACGCTTTGCGTCCCGATATGACCAAAGAGGAGTTTGTAAAAGAAGTAACTGATGGTCTGTTACCACCACCAGCCTATTTCCCGCTGAATGTAAAGATGAACAAGGAAGGTTATAAAAATATTGAAGAAGTTATCGCTCAAGGTGAAAATGCACTCTCGCCAAACGCCTTTGAAGCTGCTGCAAATGAAACCGGTGCAGTAATACTGGACACAAGACACCAGAGCGATTTTGCAAAAGGACATATCCCAGGTTCCATATTTATAGGCATAGATGGAAGCTTTGCACCGTGGGTGGGCGATTTAATCAAGGATGTGAAACAACCTATTTTATTAATATCAAATGAAGATCGTATCGAAGAAGTCATCACAAGATTATCCAGAGTCGGTTTTGATAATACGTTGGGCTATTTGGAAGGTGGTTTTGAAGCGTGGAAAAAAGAGTCAAAAGAATACGATATGGTAACATCCATTCCAGCTACCGAATTCAAACAAGTGACGAACGATTCAAAAAAAGAAGTACCTGTTTTTGATGTAAGAAAACCAGGTGAGTTCCAAAGCGAGCACGTTTTAAACGCACATCATACATCGCTTTCTGAACTGAATGAGCATCTTGCAGAGTTCCCAGATAATGAAACCTTTTACGTACATTGTGCTGGAGGATATCGTAGTATGATTGCGGCATCCATCTTAAAAAGTCGCGGTATTCATAATTTGATAGATATACAAGGTGGTTTTAAAGCCATTAAAGAAGCAGGCGTTGAAACCACAGATTATGTGTGTCCTTCAACATTGAAGTAAACATTGATTTTTAGTTTACCTGGTTAGTATAATAGCGACTGGCAACGGTCGCTTTTTTATTTAGTAATTACAAGCGTAGTCATAGCACGCTCATCCTGTACGTTGGTGGTTTTTACAGTTTCCAAAAGTGTGAGGTCAAATTTTTTAATCAATTGCTTAATGCGTTCTCGGGTCAAATAATAAGTGCCTTTTTGACCATTTTCCTTATACGTGATTTCAGGAGCATTGCCATCCAGACCAATGTTAGATGCCATTCTTATGAGCAACATTCCCTTGGGTTTCAGTACGCGTATGAGTTCTGCAAACATTTTGCTAAAATGGGTTTCACTTTTCGCAAAATGTAATACAGCGCAACAAATTATGTGGTCAAAGCTATTTTCACTATAAGGCAAGTTATCTAATGTGCCAACCGTAAAATTTGAAGCTGCTTCAGGATAGTTTTGTTTGGCATTTTTCAAAAATTTAGAATCTGTATCTATTCCAAATATTTCAAAATCATTCTGATAAAACCACTTTAGGTTACGACCACTTCCACAACCGGCATCAAGAATAGTTTGTCCATTGTGGTAACGTTCTTTTAATATCTGGTCGATGAGGTAGATGTCAACGTGACCAATGGAATTATTAAGTTGTTCTAGTTTCATTTTTAAATTTTTACGACTTCAATATAACTTTTTCTTTTTGCCAGTTGGGTGACTTTTGTCACTTAATACGTTCAAAACAAGATATATTTTTATGGTATCATTCAAGCCTTAAAAACGTAAAGTTTTTAAAAGAAAATTTAAAATTCTGAAAACAGAAATATTATGAAAGTAGAACAGATTTATACCGGATGTCTTGCCCACGCGGCATATTACATTGAGAGTAATGGTGTAGCTGCCATTTTTGACCCATTACGTGAAGTTGAACCCTATCTTGAAAGAGCTAAGCAAGATAATGCAAAAATAAAATACGTTTTTGAAACGCATTTTCACGCCGACTTTGTGAGTGGTCATCTAGACCTTCAGAAAAAAGCAGGTGCCGAAATTGTTTTTGGCCCAGGTGCCGCACCAGCTTATGAAGCGACCACTGCTAAAGATGAACAGATTTTCAATGTGGGCGATTATAAGGTAAAGGTAATTCACACACCAGGCCATACAATGGAAAGCACCACCTATCTTTTGATAGATGAAAATAACAAAGAGCACGGTATCATAACTGGCGACACTTTATTTATAGGTGATGTGGGTCGTCCAGACCTTGCGCAACACGTTGTGTCAGAGCTTACCGAAGAAAAATTAGCAGGTCATCTGTTCGATTCTTTGAGAAATAAGATTATGCCCTTGAGCGACGACCTTATTGTGTATCCCAACCACGGTGCGGGAAGTGCCTGCGGTAAGATGATGAGTAAGGAAACTACAGACACTCTTGGCAACCAGAAAAAACTGAACTACGCCTTGCGCCCAGATATGACCAAGGAAGAATTTATTAAGGAGTTGCTTACAGGGCTTACCACCCCACCGGGATATTTCCCTCAGAATGTGTTGATGAACATTAAAGGATACGACAGTTTGGATGATATCAAGGAACGTGCATTTACTCCTTTAAAGCCAGATGCATTTGAATCTGTAGCTAATGAAACCGCTGCCTTAGTGCTTGACACCCGCGATGCCGAAGATTTTGCCAAAGGCTTTATCCCCAACAGCATCAACATAGGACTTGAAGGTAATTTTGCCCAATGGGTAGGAGAGATGATTCCCGATGTGAAACAGGAAATCCTTTTAATAACGTACTCGGGCAAAGAAGATGAAGCTGTAACCCGACTATCACGTGTAGGTTATGACAATACAATTGGCTATTTAGAAGGCGAGTTCAAGACTTGGAAAGAAGCTGATAGACCTTACAATACAATTGACCGCGAAGATGCCACTACTGTGGCGACTAGGTATGATGAGAAACCATTGATTATTGACGTGCGCAAAAAGAGCGAGTATGATTCGGAACATATAATTGGTGCTGAAAACATACCTTTAAATGAAATCAATAAGCATTTGGCTGAAATTCCAAAGGACAAGCCTTTTTACTTACACTGTGCTGGTGGGTATCGCAGTATGATTGCTTCTTCCATTTTAAAGCAACGTGGTTGGAATAATTTTAAGGATATTCGTGGTGGATTCAAGGACTTGAAAGAAACTGAAATTCCAAAGTCAGATTACATATGCCCTACAACACTACTGTAGGTTTATTATAAATCAAATTAAAAAGGGATTTTAATCAGCAAATGATAAATGCTGTTTAAAATCCTTTTTTGGTTGAAAATGTCTAGTACATATTATTAATGAAATAAGTTGAGTAATGTAACTAGGGTTACTGGAATTAATTATTCCACATAGTAGTTTTACATCAAATTAATTAAAAGACATTATGGAAAATACAATTGAAAATAATGTGACTTCTATGCCAAGAATAGGCGACAAAGCACCCGATTTTAAAGCAAAGACTACCAAAGGCGATATCCAGATGGCAGACTTTGCAAAGGACAAATGGATAGTAATGTTCTCACATCCCGCTGATTTCACACCCGTATGCACCACCGAAATGAGCGGTTTTGCTACTCGCAAAAAAGAATTTGACGCTCTCAATACAGAATTATTGGGACTGAGCATCGATAGTATTCACGCACATCTGGGATGGGTAAGCAACGTCAAGGAAAAAACAGGTGTTTATTTTGACTTTCCCATCATTGCAGATATTGATATGAAGGTGTCTAAACTTTACGGAATGCTACAGCCCAATGAAAGTGAAACTGCTGCGGTACGTGCCGTATTCTTTATTGATCCAAAAAAGAAAATCCGTTTAATAATGTATTACCCACTTAATGTAGGTAGGAATATGGATGAGATTTTAAGAGCATTGAAAGCGCTACAAACTTCAGACGAACATGGAGTGGCAATGCCGTTGGACTGGAAAAAAGGCGACAAGGTCATCGTGCCGCCACCAAAAAATCTTGATGAAATGGAAGCAAGGATGAAGGATGATAGTTGTGAAAAAGTGGATTTTTACCTTGCTAAAAAATCATTGTAACCCGTAAGGTTGGTTTTTAGTTAAGGTTAGTTAGTGAAAAAGCGGCAAGTAATTGCCGCTTTTTTTGACTATGGTAACATTGGTTACGCACTTTTGGTTCAATGCTGCCTAATTTTACGATGGAAAAGAAACACATTTAATGAAAAATATAATTTTAATTATGGCTTTATTTAGTACACTATTTGGAACAAATGCACAAAAATCAGATTCGATAAAAATTCTTGCTGCATCAGATTTCAAAAAAGCTATTGAGAATAAGGATGTTCAATTGGTCGATGTTAGAACAACTCAAGAATACAATCAAGGTGCAATTGAAAGTGCTTTAAATATTGACTTCTTCAGACAAGATACATTTCAAGGCAAATTTGAAAAGTTTGACAAGGACGAACCCCTTTATTTGTATTGCCGCTCTGGTAACCGAAGCCAAAAGGCAGCTACTATTTTAGAACAAATGGGTTTTAAGCAAATAATTGACCTGAAAGGCGGTTATAGAGCATGGCCTTATAAAAATTAGCATACATGAAAACAACACTTAAATTACAAAATATAAAGTGCTGTGGTTGTACTAACGGAATCGTTATAAGACTATTGAAATTATCAGGCATTAACGAAGTTCAAATATCAGATGAAACCGCCGAGGTTACTTTCAGTTATGAAACAGTAAATGACCTTGCGATGGCAGAGCGAACGCTTATCCAAATGGGCTACCCACCAGAGGGCAATGAGAATACCATTATGAATAAAGCAAAATCTTATATAAGTTGTGCAGTTGGACGCGTTTCTGGCCGATAAAAATTGATGAAAGCCGGCAATAGTTGGTTTAAATGGAAAGAGCAGACTGTAATGGTCTGCTCATTTTGATTTATAGACTAATCACGATTTGTGTAACAGCAGTTACTACAAGCGTAGTGATGGCCGCTTAATTTTGTAGGCGAATATGAATAAAATATACCCTCTTATTCTCATTTTAGTTTTGTTTGCAAGTAAAACGCTATTTGGGCAAAATGAAGATTATATGCATTCGAGTAGCTGGAATACCTTAACCGTAAAAGCACATTTTAATGAGAAGCTATTTATTAAAAACGAGTTCAACTTCCGTAGAACCAACTTTCTTCAAGATTGGGAACAAATTGTGCTTCGACCTTCTGTACAATACAAGCTTGAAAACGGACTTACAGCAGCCATTGGGTATTCACATATTCAAAATTATAGCTATTCTAATTTTTCTTCACCTATTGACTTTAAAGAGAATAATCTTTGGCAACAGTTTTTTATAAAGCAGACATTTAAGCATTTCGACATCTCGCACAGAATCCGATTTGAAGAGCGATTTAAGGAAAACGTGGGCTTGGTTGATGACAACACTATAATTACAGATACAGAATATTCCGGAAGATTGCGCTATCGGTTTATTGTTACAGTTCCCATTCTCAAAAAGCGGCATATTTCGGCCATAGCGTATGACGAAGTTTTTTTGGATTTTGAAAAGGGTTTGCAGCCTAAAAGCCTGAATCAAAACTGGATATTTATAGGATTACGCTTTCGCGAAAGCGATCACATTACCATTACATCCGGCTACCATCATATAAATATTTCAAGGGACGATTTCTCAATCATAAATCACGTCTGGGAAACCAGTTTAATCTATACTTTATAAATGAAAAAGATAACGCTAATTATTTTATTTACAATTACCGCTATTCACACTGCGACAGCACAAGAATACAATCATACAAATACACACCATACAAGTGAATCATCTGAAAAAGGGTGGCGCATTGCAGGCGTCATAGGTCACACCTACATCAATAGCAATGAGATGGACGACCAACTTTTTGTTCCATCTTGGGGACTGGACATAGATT